>JAEZYO010000102.1 GCA_023419055.1 Pseudomonadota bacterium
CCCGCAACGAGGCTCGCGCCAGCGCGAGCTTCAGCTCGCCGCCGCGTCCCTGCTGGTGAGGCCCGAAGCGCCCCACCTCGGCGCCTGCCCAAGAGAAGTAGGACGCTTCGTTCACCGGAGTGAAGTAGTAGGGGCCCGGTAGGTAGCGCGAAGCGTAGAGCGCAGCCTCGCGACAGTACTCCGCGAAGCGACCGGGGAACTCGTCCCCGAAGAGATCGACGTCGGCGGGGTAGCCGTAATGAAAGAGATCCCACAGGAGCTCGATCCCGTGCTGCTCGGCGGCCCGCACGAAGGGCGCGACCGAGGAGAAGTCGTAGCGACCGCCGCGATCGATGAGCGGCCAGCGCATGGCTTCTCGAGCCGTGAAAATGCCCGATGAAGAGAGCAGCTGGTAGTCGAGCGCGACGAGCTTGTCGTGCTGGGTGGCCTCGACCTGATCGATCCATTCCCTGCGTGCGTTGTATCCGGTGGCGCACTCGAAGCCGGCCATGTAGTAGCTTCGAAACATCAGAACGCTCCTGGCTGTTCTTGAAAGGCGGCCGGCGAGATGATCGGCCCTACCGCCCGAGCGCCCGCGAGCGCCAGGTCGCGGTAGGCGTCGACGAGCGGCGTGCGCACCCGGAGAAGCTCGCCGTCGCCCCGCAGTTCCAGGTCGAAGAGGCCCATTTGTGCCAAATACTCGGTCGGCGCCTTCCTCCCCTGGCGATAGGCCCAAGTGATGAGCGCGAACATCGGCCACCAGGTGTATCCAACCAGGGGGATGCCTCGAGCCCGAGCTCGGGCGACCGCGACGACGGAACCCTCGAGCCAGGCGCGACGACGCGCGAGGCTCCCGTCGGAAGCTGTCTCGGTGATCATGACCGGGCGCCCGTAGCGGCCCGCGTAGAGCTCCGCCAAGCGCTCGACGATGTCGGCGCTCGCGTACGGCATGCGGATCCGGAGGTGTCCGGCGCTCCGCTTCAGGATCTTCCGCGAGAAGAGCGGGTAGAGGTTCATGCCCACGACATCCAGGTCGATCGCATGCTCCTGAAACCACTCGAGCTCACGCGCCGTGGCGCCCTGCGCGAGCAGCCAGTCATGGAGCGGATGCTCGGAATCCACTCGGCCGCTCACGAGGTCGAGCGCCAGGAAGACGATGGCTTGCCGGCGAGCCACTTCTGGAAGGAGCTCGGGTTGCGGCGTTTCGTAGAGATCGGTCGCGTCCACGTGCACGCACAATATTTCCGGGTCCACCCTCCGAAGCGCGCGCACCGTCCGGACGATGCCGCGGGCCAGTGAAAGGTTCACCGCGACGAAGCCGCTCCATCCACGCCTGAAAGGGGGCCACCAGCCGAGCTTTCCCGTGTACCAGGCGGTGATGCGCGGCTCGTTCAGCGGCGTGTAATACCGCACTCGACCGCGAAAATGTTCGGCGACGCGCGCCGCGTACTCCTCGACGTGGCGATCGTAGTCCGGGTTCAAGAACGCTCCCTCCATCCAGGTCGGCGTCCCGTAGTGCACCAGGTCGACGATGGGATCGATGCCGAGCTCGAGCCACCGCGAGATGGTCTGCTCGGCGAACTCGAGCTGCCACTTCCCCTCGGCGGGTGAAATCCGATGCCAGGGGATCCCGTATCGTACCAAGCGAACCCCGAGCTCACTCGCGAGCCCGAGATCCTGCTCCCAGGTTCGGTAGTGCCCCGTGAGCTCGTACTCGTCGAGCGTCCTCCCCGTCTTCGCGTCGGGCGCCGTGATGAAGGTGTCTTCGATCCCGGTGAGCCACTCGAAGCCGCCCTCGGCGATGCAGCGCTCGAGACGATTTTGCATCGTCGGATCTCTTGCAGGACGAATGCCGAGGCACTACGCGGGGCGGATTGCAACGCCCGCGAGCGAGCCGGACTGGCCCGCGACCTGCACGCTCACTCGAAATGGCTGGGCCGAGCTACCGTAACCCCGTCTATGACGGCTATTTCGCCGATCCCTTCGCGTTTCGCCACCAAGGGACGTACTACGCGATCGGTACGGGTGCGGCCGAAGCCAAGAGCGAGGTGCCGGACCAGTCCCGTGTCTTCCCCCTCCTTCGCTCGGCGGATCTTGCGAGTTGGGAGCCCGTGGGTAGAGCGCTTCTCCGGCCCGACCCCGCTCTGGGCGACACCTTCTGGGCACCCGAAATTCTGCATCACGACGGCACCTTCTACCTCTACTACTCGGTCGGCTTCGAAGATCGCCGGCACCACCTGCGGGTGGCGACGAGCGCGAGTCCGACCGGACCCTACGAAGACTCCGGCATCGCCCTCACGAACCTCGAGGATTGTGCGTTCGCGATCGATCCCCACCCGTTTCGCGATCGAGACGGCCGGCTCTACCTCTTCCACGCGCGTGACTTCTTGAACTGCGCCGACGAGGACGGCGCACCGGTGCGCGCCGGCACGGCGCTCGTGGTCTATCCACTCGAGAGCCCGACTCGCCTCGGGGATCGGGGTCGAACGGTGCTGCGCGCAAGAGCAGATTGGCAGCGCTTTCAAGCCGATCGCGAGATGTACGGCGCGCGCTTCGACTGGCACACGCTCGAGGGGCCCGCCGTCGTGCTCCGCGAGGGCCGCTACTACTGCTTTTACAGCGGCGGCCGCTGGGAAAACGAGACTTACGGCGTGGACTACGCCGTCGCCGATCACGTGCTCGGGCCCTACACGAGCGAAGTCGTCAGCGCGGCCCGCGTCCTCCGTACTCGCGGTGACGACCTGATCGGACCGGGGCACAACTCAATAGTGCGCGGACCCACCGGAGAAACCGACTACCTCGTCTACCACGCATGGAACCGGGAGATGACCGCGCGCCGTCTCTGCATCGATCCCATCGACTGGACCGACGAAGGGCCGCGTTGTCAGGGCCCAACCGCCACGTTGCAGCCGCTCCGCTAGCGACGAAGAGCCGGCCTCGGCTTTCCAGCGCGTCAGTGATGAAGATCGCTCGACGGACGGGAGGGCTCGTCCTCGAGCTCACGCTCCGGGCGATCCTGCGTGACGGGCGCCGGTTCCTCCTGATGCTCCGGGCCCACCGCGGCTGCATAGGGCGGAGCCAGGTTTTCGAGCCCGAACTCCATCAACGGGATCCCCGCGGACGGCGCTCCCCCGGTGGCCTCCGCGATCACCTCGAACGGGATCTTCGGCGTGCGATCGGAGCGCAGGAGGCCATTGGCCTCTTGATAGGTGTCAGCGAACTGCGTGTAGCAGAACCCCGCCAGGAGCTCGAGCGAACGCACCACCTTGAGGAGCGCGCGGTACTTCACCGCGAGCTCTTCGTAGGTGGTCGTGCTCGAGTACCCCCAATGCTTCAACGTCGGATCGGCCATGGCGATGCCGCCGAACTCCGAGAGCACGATGGGATGCTCGCCCCGGCGATGCCCCTCGAGCACGAGCGCGCGGCCTCCCGGGCGCTCGCGCTTCAAGAGCTTGGGGATCTCCTGAGTGAAGTAGCGCTGCCCGACCCGGTCCGGGTTCCCGTCGTAGTCGTGAATCCCGATGATGTCGGTCGCCACGCTTTCCCAGCCATCGTTGCCGACGATGGGGCGAGTGGGATCTTGAGTCTTCGTGAGGTAGTAGAGCGCGCGCACGTAGTTGCGCTCGCGCTGGCTGTCCGGCAGGTTCGGCACGCCCCACGACTCGTTGAACGGCACCCAAGCCATGATGCAGGGGTGGCTCGCGTCGCGGCGCATGACCTCGAGCCACTGTCGGGTCAAGAGCTCGACCGAGCGGCGCGAAAAGCGATAGGCGCTCGGCATCTCCTCCCAGACGAGGAGCCCGAGCCGGTCCGCCCAGTAGAGGTAGCGCGGCAGCTCGATCTTCTGGTGCTTCCTCACGCCGTTGAAGCCCATCTTGATGGCGAGCTCCACGTCGCGCTTCATCGCCTCGTCGTTCGGCGGGGTGAGGCCGGTATCGTCCCAGTAACCCTGATCGAGTACCAGCCGCAGCGGATAGGGCCTGCCGTTGAGAACGAAGCGGTCCCCCTGCACGGCGAAGGCGCGGAGCGCGGTGTAGCTCTCGACGAAATCGATGCGCCGCCCGTGCTCGTCGATCAGCTCGAGCTCGGCTTCGATCAACTTGGGAGAAATCGGGCTCCACAGAAGCTCGTTCCGGAAATCGTCGATCCCGGGATCGGAGAGCGCGATACGCCGGTGCACCTCTCCGGCCACGACCGTGTAGTGATCGTGAGCCAGCAACAGATCGTCGACCCAGAGCTTCACGCCCAGCCGGAGCTTCTGATGCGACGGGGCGATCACGAACGCGTCGAGGCCGATCTCCCAGCGCTCGATGTTGGCGTCCCACTGCACGCGCCCGATGCGCGTCGCGGGCACCCGCTCGAGCCAGACCGTTTGCCAGATCCCGGTCGTCCGGGGGTACCAGATCGAGTGCGGGTCGAGCTGCCAATCCTGCTTGCCGCGCGGCTTCTCCAGATCGCCCGGATCGTCGAGCGCCCGCACCACGATCTCGTGCTCCTCGGCCCCGTCGCGGAGGGCGTAAGTGATGTCGGCATGGAACGGCGTGTAGCCGCCCTCGTGCTCGACCGCGAGCGTGCCGTCGACCCAGACCATCGCCGAGTAGTCGACCGCGCCGAAGTGAAGGAGCAAGCGCTCCTCCGGGCCGAGCCTCGGAGCCTTGAAGCGGAGCCGATACCAGACCGCCTTGTAAAGGCCGGTGTCTGCGATGCCGCTCGCCTTCGTCTCGGGCGAGAACGGCACCTCGATCACCCTGTCCCAGCGCACCTCGTCGAGGCTCCAATCGGCCTCTGAGTCGATGGCAAAGTCCCACTTCCCATTGAGCGAGATCCAGTCGCTGCGGCGGAGCTGGGGTCGCGGATAGCCGAGCGCGTCCTCGTCCTTGACGGGCTGACGCGGCGGGGGCGAGTGACTGAGCCCGATCTGGGAGCGGTGTCGGCGTGGCATGGCTCACGTCCCGAGGGCGTCGTGGCTCGACTTGCCGTTCGTCGCGTTGACCGTGCTCGGCCGCGCGCTCTTGATCTGCTCGAAGGTGGCGAGCGCCTGCCCGACGACCTGGTCCATGTTGTAGTACTTGTAAGTCGCGAGCCGCCCCACGAAGCGCACGTTCGGAGTGACGTTCGCGAGCGCCTTGTAGCGTGCGTAGATCGCCGCCGTCTCCGGCTTCGGGATCGGGTAGTAAGGGTCTCCGTCACCCTTCGGAAACTCGTAGACCAGGCTGGTCTTCGGGTGCGACTGGCCCGTCAGGTACTTGAACTCGGTGACCCGGGTGTAGGCGTGATCGTTCGGGTAGTTGACGACCGCGGCCTCCTGGAAGCGCTCGGTGTCCACCGTCTCGAACTTGAAGTCGAGCGAACGGTACGGGAGCTCTCCGTAGCGGTAGTCGAAGTACGCGTCGACTGGACCCGTATAGATCATCTCGCGGAACCGCACCTCTTGCACGATCTCGCGGTAGTCGGTGTTGAGGACGATGCGGATGTTCGAGTGATCGAGCAGGTTCTCGAACAGGCGCGTGTAGCCGTGCTTCGGCATCGCCTGAAATTCGTCGGTGAAGTAGCGATCATCCCGGTTCAAGCGCGCCGGCACGCGCGCGGCGACCGACGCATCGAGCTCGGAAGGATCGATGCCCCATTGCTTGCGCGTGTAGTTCTTGAAGAAGAGCTCGTACAGTTCGCGGCCGACCTTGCCGACCACCACCTCCTCCGACGTGCGCGGGTGCGCCACCGCCTCCGCGCGCTCCTCGAAGAACGCCTCGGCGCGCTCGGCGTCGAAGCTTCCTCCGTACAGCCGCTCGAGGGTGGTCAAGTTGATGGGGAACGGCACGAGCCGGTCGCCCACGCTGGCCACGACGCGGTGCTCGTAGGGTCGCCAGCTCGTGAAGCGCGACAGGTACTCGAAGATGCGCGCCGAGGCGGTGTGGAAGATGTGCGGACCATATTTGTGAATCAGGATGCCGTCGTCGTCGTAGAAGTCGTACGCGTTCCCGCCGACGTGCGGGCGCTTGTCGCACAGCAAGACCTTCTTCCCGAGGTCCCGCGCCAGCCGCTCCGCGAGCACGCTGCCCGCGAAACCAGCCCCGACGATCACGTAGTCGAACATGGCTCGGCCCTTTCTGCCTTCGTCTTCCGCCTCGGCGGGTTCGGCGTCTCAGGCAACCTTCGAAGTGGGAACTCGGAGCTTCTCGTCGATCAGCGTCGACATGCGCTCCCAGGTGATGTCCCAGGACGTCTGGGAGAGGAACTCGTCGACCTCGGGGCGACGGCGGCTGACGCTCTCCGAGAGCGCCTCCTCGATCGCAAGGTCGAAGCGATCGGCGGGCGCGACGCGCACGAGCCCTCGCTCTCCGTACGGGCGCACGACGTCCGCGATCGGCGTGGAGACGACGGGCCTCCCCGCCGCCAAGTATTCGAGCGTCTTGGTCGGGCTGATGAAGCGCGTGGACTCGTTCAGCGCGAACGGCATGAGCGCGACGTGCCAGCCGGACATGTAACGCGGCAGGTCGTCGTAGCTCTTCTGCCCGAGCCAGTGGAGATTCGGCAGGCGCGGCAGCTTGGCCGGATCGATCTTCACCACCGGACCGAGCATCACGATCTGCCACTCCGGGTGCTGCTGGGCCAAGCGCTCGACGAGCTCGAGATCCATGCGTTCGTCGATCACGCCGAAGAAGCCGAGCCGCGGATAGCCGAGACCGGCCTGGTCCTCGGGCTCCGGCAGCGGCCCGCGCCCCCTCGAGAAGTGCGCGAAGTCGACGCTGCTCGGAAAGGCGTGCACGCTCGCATGCCGAGACTTCTTGGCCTGGTAGAGGCTCTCACCGCCGGTAAAGACGAGGTCCGCACGCTGGAAGAGCTCGTTTTCGAGCTCGCGCAGCCGCGGCGGCGCGCCGTGGAACGCGGAGAGCTCGTCCATGCAGTCGTAGACGGTGAGGGACGCCGTGAGCTGGCGCGCGTACTCGAGCGCCATGGGCGTGTAGTACCAGGCGATGGGAGACTCGATGTCGAAGCTGCGCTGGAGCTCGTTCAAGAGCGCGCGCTGCCGATCCAGCAGCTCCTGACCCGCGAGGCCCGCCGGGAGGTGGGGCACGGTGACGTACAAATTGTCCGCAGCTTGCGAGACCGCGAGGCGGGGTTGTTCCGAGTCGAAGATCGGCTCTTCGAAGAAGAAGACGCGGCGCGATCGCGCTGCACGCGACATGAGGTGATTCGGCCGCTGAAAAACGAACCCCCAGCGCAGGTGCGAAAGGCAAACGAGATCGAGTTTCGTACTCATGTAGAGTCACTCCGGTAGAGTCCACACCCACGCTGCACGCGCCGTACCAATGAGGGCTTTTCCTGCAGCCAAACCGCCCCGATCGGTGGTTCAGACAGCAACCACGGCGAGCGACCGCGACAGGTCTGCGACGGGTCGAGGCGAACTGGACGGACGCCCGCAAAGCCGCCTCGAAGTGATCCGCTCAGTCGCCGCAAGCAGGCGGCGACGGCGCGCACGCCGTCGAAAGCTCGCTGCGACGGCGACGCTCGAGCCCGCGCGAACGCTCCGCCAACCACGCTTCACCCGCCAGGAGCTCTACCCCGTGGTCGGGCTCGCCGAAGCTCAGACCCGCCGACGCGACCTCGAGGCTCGAGAGCTCCACGAGCAGCGCGCCGCGCGTCCCTTCGGGCGTCGCTTGAACGCGGCCGCGCGCTTCGAGGGGACCGCCGCTCACGCTGTCCAAGAGGATATCGGTCGTCCTGCATCGACGCTCGATCCGGCCTTGCGCGCGGAGCTCACGCAACGGGAGCACGCTATCGAGCCAACCCGGCACCTCGTCGCCGCGCTCGAGCAGCAAGAGCCCCGGGACGCCGTCGCGCAGGCGCGCGCTGAAGATGCCCGCGAGCTCGAGGTTTTTGCCCGTCGAGAGCCGCGCCCTTTCGAGATCCACGTTGGCCCAGTAGCCTTCGACGCGCGAGCCTTCGACTTCGGTGCTCGCGTTCGTGACGCGGAGTGAGGCTCCGAGCGTCGCCTGCTCGAACTTCGTATCGAGCGCCTCGAGCGTCAGCTTCGTGTCCAGGTCGAGCGCGACCGGCACCTCGCCGAAGCGCCCCCGAGCTCGCTTGGCGCTGAGCTCGACGGCGCCAGAGATCCTGCCGTCCCGCTCTCTCAAGCGAGCCGCGACCTTGGTTTTCGGAACTCTCACCTGAAAGCCGCGCGGCGCGCGTTTCCGACTGTCGAGCTCCAAGCGGTCGAGCTCCGCGTGCGCGACGAACGAAGGCGGCACCTCCGCCTGGCCCTGGCGCGCGCTCACGTCGAAGTTCACGTCGGCATGACCCATCACCTCGCCGACACGGAACGATGCGCGCTCGAGCTGCCCCGCCGCCGCGGCGACCTCGAGCGCTCGGCCGTCGCGGAGCGTCGCCTCCGAGACCAGCCGCGCTCGCCTGGCCTGCACGAAGGGGCAATCGTTGTCTTGCCCTGCCTTCGCGAGGAAGAGCCCTTCGAAGTCGAGCCGCGCGACGGCGCGCGTTTCCACCAGCGCACGGTCGCCTTGCGTTTGGAGCGCGAAGTGGCCCTTGCCGCCGGCCGTCAGCTCCGGACCTCGCAGGCGTACGCCTTCCGCAGCTCCCTGGGCGTCGAGAGAGAGCGCTCGCCCCGCAACCACGATCGTCAGCTCGAGCTCGGCCGAGCCCGAGCGATCGAAACGCACGCCTCGCTCGCGCAAGAGCTCGTTCAGCCAAGCGAGCTCCGGGACACGGAGCTCCGGCGCCTCGAGACGAGCTTCGAGGAGCCGCCATTCGCCCGCCGTATCGCGGCTGGAGCTCCGCGCAGAGATGCGGACTCGTTCAGCTCTAGGTCCGGGCAACTCGGTTCCCTTCGCTCGGAGCTCTAGTTGCGCCACCGTGACGGCCGCCTCGGTCTGCCCTCCCCTCAGCCCCTGCGCGACGAGCTCGGCCCGAGAGAGCTCGTAACGCAGGTCCTTCCCTGCGATGGAGACGAAGGGCTGGGTGAGCTCCACACGGCTTCGCTCGTGGAACACGCCCTTCTCGAGGCGTGCGTCGATGTCGAGCTCCCCTGGTCGCGATTCGATCGTGACGTCATGGCCCGGCGCGACGAAGATCCTGGCTGGCTCCGCGCGAACGCCGCCAGCGCGGAGCGCGATGCTCCCGGAGACGTGACGCAAAATCGAGCGTCCTTCGGGGTCACGCACGTCGAAGCGCGGCATCGTGCACGTGATCGTCCCGTCGATCCTCGCCGCGAGCGGCATGTCCGACACCGTCGCCCGACCGCCTGCGACCTCGAGCGTCGCGGGGCCGACCCACAGCGTCCGCAGCGGACGAAGCTCGAAACCACCACGGACTCGCGCGTCGCCGAGGTAGCGCACCTGCTGGATCCAGAGCTCCGAGAGCCCGAGATCGACGTCGTCGAGCCTCACCCCCCAAAGCCGGTACTCCTCGTCACTGATCGGTGGTTTGGGAACCGTGGCGGGACTGAGCGGCACCCGGCCGTACTCCGGGATCGGCGGCAATGCCTCCGTCGTTCGGAGCTCCGCGTCCCACGGGTCGACTCGATGCCTGAATCGAAACGTGGCGCCCGATCCGCGAACGCGCCACGCTCGGAAGCGCCGGTCGGCGAGAGCCGGTAGATCGATGGCGATGACTGCGCGCGGCAGGTCGAGCGACCACTCCACGTACGAGTCCTGAAAAACCATGCGGTACCCGCGCACGTGGACTTCACCGGGCCAGTAGGTGAACGCGGCGTCGAAGCGTAGCTCGACGCTGTTCTGGCCCTCGAGCAGGCGTTGAACTCCACCCGCATTGAGGAACAGGTTGGCGACCGCGACGTAGACGATCCAGACCGCGCTCAAGCCCGCGAGCCCGAGCCCGAGCACGCGAATCAGCCACGCAGGGGCGTTCGAGCGTGAAGCGCGCGAACGGCGAGTCTTCCTGAGCGTCGACCGGGGCACGGGCGCCCCCGGTGGCTGCACGAAACATGCCGCGCGCGTCAACGATTGTTTCCAGCGGGAAAATGGCCGTCAAAGCTGCTTTCGTTCGAGGCTGCCGAAACCAAGCGAACGCGGAGGGACTCGCGCATGAAACGCGAGGCCCCGCCAGCGGCGAAGCGAACGTCGGACAGCGTCGGTAACGAGGTCGGAGATCGCCGGAGCGTCGGGTCCGTGATCGGCTCGTCGCTCGCTGTGCCCCGGTGCGAAGGTCGCTCGAGTCCGCGACGCGCTGCGACTCACGCGCGTGATCACCGGTCGATCGCCGCGACGGTGGCAGGGTGCCGCTCTGTGACAGCGTTGCTCTCGGGTTGCTCCAACGCTGGGGAACGGCGCGTTACGGCGTGGCTGGCACGCGCCGTGCTCTTTCCCCCAGCATGTCGGCTGCAACCATCACCACGGATCACGGCGAGATCAGGAACTGGGTGGAGCAGCGGGGCGGCTACCCGGCGCGGTTACGAGCCAAAATCGCGGAGCAGAACGCCATTCGAGTCGATTTTCCGGGCTTCAGCGGCGAGGGCACGGTCGAGAGGCTCACCTGGGAGGAATGGTTCGCGCTCTTCGACCTTCACTCACTCGCGTTCCTGCATCAGGACGAGACCGAAGACGGCCAGATGAGCCACTTCAACAAACTCGTCTCGCGCGCCAGCGTCGAGCGCCGTTTGCGTGAGAGCGAAAGCGCGCGTGGCTCGCGCGTAGATCGCTAGCTCGGCGCACCGGTTCGCTGCTTCACGAACTCGATCAGCGCGTGCAAGGTGGGCTCCTCCACCGGATCGATGAGACGCACCGAGCGAGTCTTTCCGGCGTTTTCGATCGTAAGATCGTAGCTCCTCGAGTCGAGCGGCGGCACGGAGCCGGGATCGCGCGCCGGCAGCTCGAAGAAATGAGCCGCCTCGACGAGCCTTTCCAGGCGCTCCGCGTCCGGAGCAGCGAGCTGATGAGAGTCGAGGACCATGGGGTGCCCGAGATCGCCTGCGTAGACCAAACCGCCCGAGATCATCAGTTTGACGTGCATACCGATCGGGCCGAGGTGCAACGCACGTACCAGGCGGGCGCGCTGCGGAAAGGTCCAGCGCGCCGTGGCATGAAGGCCGCCCGAGCCTCTCAGGAGCCCATCAAGCCGACCTTCGCGTCGTAGCGAAGCTTGCCGTACGTGGGGTCGTCGATCTCGATGGAGTACTCGTTCGGCAGCGAGATCACGGCGCTGCCGGCGTTCCTGAAGAGCGCTCTGACGCCCTTTTCCCCGCCCTTGAACACGATCTTGACGGAGTGGTCAGTCTCGTCCTGGAAGCCGATGCCCGCCACGAGAACCTGCGACAGCGTGCTCCCCTTGCGCTTGAAAATCGTGAGCGTCGTGCGCCCCCCACCCTCTTCCTGTTTGAAAACGAGCACGTCGGCCGCAAAAGCGTCTCGGGCCTTGGTCATGCATTCGGCGCGGGCGGCTGGATCGGCCGCCTTGGGTTCGCAGCTCTGCTCCGCGAGCGCCTTCGCGCCGGACGAGCCGTAGTCGATCATGAAGGCGACGTCGCGCGCGGTGAGGATGTTGATCGGCGTGCGGCTCAACTTGGGGGCGGGCTCCGGCTCTTCGTTCTGCGGCGAAGGTTCACTCGGCGGCGGCGCGCTTTCGGGCTGGCTCGCTTCGGAAGGAGCTTCGGGAGCGCCGCCGTCCGGCGCCTCTTCGGGCGTGGCCGCTACCGGTGTGGGCGCCGGAGTGCTCGGGGGTTCGGTTCGAGCAGGCTTGCCTGCGCAGCCCACGAGGATGCACGCGAGAGCCAACGTCGACGGCAGCTTGATCATTTCGATCGTCCCCATGGCCTCAACGAATAGTTCAATCGGTCTGCCAGTTTCAACTCTTGCGCCATTCGTGTGCTCGAACGTCATCCACTCACCCACACTGCGTTCTTTTTCCGCGGAGCACCCTTTCGCAACACTGCCGTCAGAAGCTTGCGTCTCGCGCGAGATTGCGCTTTGGATGAGAACAGCCCGGGGCCTTGGACACCCCTCCACCTTCCCGCCCCCACCAAGGACCCAGGGTCCCGGGCGCTAATCTTTCTCCGTACAGGCGGCGTACGAGCGTTTCGGCAGCGCAGCGTCAGTCCCAGCGGAGGCCATTGCCACGTTCGTCTTTCAAGCTGCCCGTCGCCGCGAGCACGATGTCGACGAGCTGCCAGATCCCGAAGCCTCCGCAAGTCAAAAGCTTCAGGATCCCGAGGCCCGTCTGACCGAGCAGGAAGCGATCGACTCCGAGCCCGCCCGCGAGAACGCCGGCCAGGAGCACATGGTTGCCGTTCACGACCGGTGCGCCGAAGGTGGCCGGGGGTTGAAGCTTCAATCCCCCGCTATCCTTGATCTCGTTCAGCGCGAGAAGGATGAGGTCGATGAAGTACCAGATCCCGAGCCCGCCGCAGGTCAGAAGCTTCAAGATCCCGAGCCCGGTCTGCCCGAGGTAGAAGCGGTCGACGCCGAAATAGCCGAGAAAGTACGAGAGCAGGAACGCCGTAGAGCGCGCCTTGGGCGAGTACTGCACGGGAGGGCCGCCGAAGCTCCCGTAGGGGACCGGGGGACCGTAGCCTGGAGGACCGCCGTAGCCGGGCGGAGGGGAGAAGCCCATTCGCCGAGCTATATCAGAGCGCGATGTTCGCGCGCGAGCGCGCTCAAACCTCGAAGAGACCCGCGGCGCCCATGCCGCCGCCGATGCACATCGAGACGATGCCGAGACGACCGCCGCGGCGCTTCAGCTCGTAGACCAGGGTGGCCGAGAGCTTCGCGCCGGTCGCGCCGAGCGGATGACCGAGCGCGATGGCGCCGCCGTTGACGTTGAGCTTCTCGTCCGGAACGCCGAGCTCGCGAGCGCAGTAGACGGCTTGAGCCGCGAAGGCCTCGTTGATCTCGAAGAGATCGATGTCGCCGAGCGAGAGCCCCGTTTGAGCGAGGAGCTTTCGGATGGCCGGCACCGGACCGATGCCCATGATGTCCGGATCGACACCCGCCACCGCGTAGCCGCGCAGGCGAGCGAGCGGCTGAACGCCGAGCTCGGCGAGCTTCTGGTTCGAGACCACGACCGCGGCGGCCGCGCCGTCGTTCGTCGGTGAGCTGTTGCCCGCGGTCACGGTTCCACCCGCCTTGAACGCGGGCTTCAGCTTGCCGAGGACGTCCACGGTGGTTCCGGGACGCGGACACTCGTCGACCGAGAAATCGATCTCGCTCGCCTTGCCCGCCTCGAAGACTCGCGCCTTGACGGTGAGGGTCTCGTCCTTGAAGCGCCCCGCCGCGATGGCGGCGAGAGCGCGCTCGTGGGAACGCACCGCGAACGCATCTTGGTCGGCGCGCGTCACGTTGAAGCGCTCCGCCACGCGCTCCGCCGTGTGGCCCATCGCGATGTAGCTCTCCGGGAAGCGATCGACGAGCTTCGGGTTCAAGCTCACCTTGTTGCCGCCCATGGGCACCATCGACATCGACTCGACGCCGCCTGCGACCACGACGTTGGCGAGCCCCGTCTGGACCTGTAGCGCCGCGTGAGCGATCGCCTGGAGGCCGCTCGAACAGAATCGGTTGATCGTTTCGCCGCACACCGTGTTCGGCAGGCCCGAAAGGAGCACGATGTTGCGGGCCAGGTTCAGGCCCTGCTCGGCTTCGGGCATGGCGCAGCCGAGCACGACGTCCTCGACGTCCTCGGCTTTCAGGCCCTTCACGCGGGCGATGGCTTCGAGCACGACCGCGGCGCCCAGATCGTCCGGGCGGGTGCTCCGCAGGGTGCCCTTCAGGGCACGGCCCACGGGGGTGCGAACGAGGCTGACGATGGCGGCATCGAGAGGGAAGGCCATGGCTTTTCCTTTAACGCTCGAGTTTGGATTGGGTAGGCGTCAATTCCGCAAAGGCTTGTTGTGCTGGAGCATGTGCTGCATGCGCTCGAGCGACTTTTGCTCGCCGCAGAGCGAAAGGAAGGCCTCGCGCTCGAGGTCGAGGAAGGCCTGCTCGGAGAGCTCGGTCCCTGCCGCCACCTGCCCGCCGCAGAGCACGTAGGCGAGCTTGTTCGCGATGAGCGCGTCGTGCTCGCTCGCGAACTTGCTCTCCACCATACCCCACACACGCATCCCGATGGTACGCGCCGCGTCGTAACCGGCGGCCTGGAGCAAGCGCGGCAGCGGGGGCCGGTAGTCGGCACGCGCGAGGCCGAGCGCGCGTTGCTTCGCGTTGTAGAGGAGGTGCGCCCGGTTCAGGCTCACCCCATCGCTCTTCTGCAAGAGCCGGAGCTTCTTCGCCTCTTCGGCGCTCGTCGCCACCTTGGCGGTCGCGACGTTGAGCGAGGCGACGCCGATCAGCGGCAACGGATCCGCTCCCGCGGGCAGACCCGCGGACCAGCGCTCGACCATCCTCAAACAGCCGCCGCCCGCGGGGATCAGCCCAACCCCGACCTCGACCAGACCCATGTAGGTCTCGGCGTGGGCCTGGACGGCGTCCGCCGCCATCGCGACTTCAGCGCCACCTCCGAGCGTGTACTGGAAGGGCGCGGCCACGACGGGCACGCGCGAGTATTTGAGGCGCTGTAGCGAGTTCTGGAGACCGCTCACCACCTTCTCGATCTGGTCCCACGCTTTTTGCTGGGCCGCTACCAGCACCAGGAACAGGTTCGCGCCGGCGCAGAAGTGTTCGCCGTCGTTACCGATCACGATGGCTTCGAAATCCTTCTCCGCCACGTCGACGGCGGCGTCGAGCATCGCGATCACGTCGGTGTCGACGGTGTTCATCTTGGTGTGGAACTCGACGCCCAGCACGCCGTCGCCGAGATCGACCAGCGACGCGCCGAAGTTCTCCTTGACCACCTTTCCGGAGGCCTTGAGGGCCGCGACGCTGATCTCCCGGGGATCGCTCGGGATGGGGGCCGCCTCTCGCTTCTTCTGGTCGAAGTAGCGGGGCGTGACGGGCGCGCCGTCGTAGAAGCTGGTTCGCCCGGAGGCGAGCATCGCCGTGACCCACTCGGGTACCTGGATGCCCTCCTTCTTCATGCGCTCGACGCTCTCGGGCACGCCGATCGCGTCCCAGGCCTCGAACGGTCCGAGGTCCCAGTTGAAACCCCAGCGCATGGCGCGATCGACGTTGACGATATCGTCCGCGATCTCGCCGAGACGCCGCGCGCTGTAGACGAGCGTGCGGGAGAGCACCTGCCAGGCGAAGCGCCCGGCGGGATCGTCGAAGCCGATGAGGGCCTTCAGCCGCTTCTTCGGATCCTCTTCGTTGCGGATGGCGCCGAGCGACTCGAAGCGCACCTTCTCTTGAGACCGGTAGTCGAAGGTCGCAAGATCCAGCACCTTGATCTCGTCGCCGACCTTCTTGTAGAAGCCGCCGCCGCTCTTACGGCCGAGGCGCTTCTCCTTGATCATGCGCGTCACGAACTCGGGCAGCTTGAAGATCTCGTGCTCTTCGTCCTGCTTCAGCGAGTCGTAACAGTTGTTGGCGACGTGCACGAGCGTGTCGATCCCGACGATGTCGGCGGTGTCGAACGCCGCGCTCTTCGGCCGCCCCATGGGCTTGCCGACGATCTTGTCGACCACCTCGACGCTGAGGCCAGCCTTCAGCATCTCGTGCATCGTGAGCATCATCGCGTACACGCCGATGCGGTTCGCGACGAAATTCGCCGTGTCCTTGGCCCACACGATGCCCTTGCCGAGCGCCTCGCCAAGCTCCGCGGCCTGCTTCAGGACGGCTGGATCCGTCTTCGGCCCGGGAGCGAGCTCGAGCAGGCGCATGTAGCGCACCGGGTTGAAGAAGTGCATCACGACGAAGCGCTTGGCCAGATCGCCCGGCAGCGCCTCACTCATGCCCGCGATGCTGAGGCCGCTCGTGTTCGACGCGAGGATGGCGTGAGGAGCGAGCTTCGGCGCGATCTTCTCGAACAGCGCGCGCTTGAGCGGCAGGTTCTCGACCACCGCTTCGATCACGAGATCGCAGTCGCTCAGCCTCTCGAGGTGGTCCTCGAAGTTCCCGACGCGGATCAGGCGCGCCGCGTCGGTGTCGTAGAAGGCGGCGGGCTTCGCCGCGAGCGCGCGCTCGAGCCCGGTCTGGGCAAAGCGATTGCGCGCCTTGGGATTTTGCTTCTCGGCGTCGCCGAGATCGGGGGGAACGATGTCGAGCAGCTCGGTCTGGATGCCCGCGCCGGCGAAATGCGCCGCTATCGCGCTGCCCATCACCCCTGCTCCGAGCACTGCCGCTTTTCGGATCTTCACGCTCATTCGTTCGTCCTCGGGAGTGGTCCAGGATCGCGACACCCGCGCGAGCCCGGAAAGGGAGATCTTAGCGCTACCGCGGAAGAACGACGAGTGGGCTTGCCCGCATCGTCACAACGCGCTTCGCGATCTCGACGGGAGAAGCCACGTTACTGGTCGTATGGCCGGCGTGGATTTCCGCAAGGCGCTCTGGCGCGGGCGCGCCGGTCACGGGACCCGAGGCTTCGCTCTCCTCTGCTCCTCGAGCCACCCGGTCGGGTGTGGAGTAGGGAAACACACGACAAGCGGCGCCCCCATCGAGGCCCCATCGAGCGCTCGGCACAGATCGTTCGACGCTCCCGGCGCAGCCCGGAGCGCCAGAACTTGGCCCGCCCTCCGGGGGCCCAGCACGATTCGTTTCAAGGAGAATCGCCATGCGCCGCCCTTCTTCCCGAACCCACCATCGTCATACTCGCCGCCTTTCGCGCCTGCCCTGCCAGGTCGTCCGCGAGCGTGACTTTCGCCTCGTCGCCGACACCATCGCCAACCTGTCCTCGACCGGGCTCTTGGTGACTCCTGCCGACCCGGTGCTCACGGGCGAGCGCCTCCTCGTCTCGTTCCAGGTTCCCGGCTCCTCCTTCTGGATCGACACCGAAGCGACCGTCACGCGCGTCGTCCACGGGCGCAGGCCCGGTGAGTATTCGCGCGCGCTCGGGCTCGAGTTCGACCCGCTGCCGCCCGACGCGAAGCTCGCGCTCACGCACGCGCTCGGGCGCCTCATGCCGGTTCCTCCGGGCGCGCGGCCCGGCCGTCGCGTCGTCCCGCTGGAGCTCTTGACCAGCCTCTTCACCTGACGGCACCCTGCGCGAACGGCGCATGCCGAGATCCCTTCGAATCGGCGTCGCCCTCGCGCTCGTGTTCAACGCCTCCTCCGCCGCTGCGGACGAGGCAGCCCCGCGCCGCGCCGATGAGAGCGCCGACCGTGACGAGCCGACTCCGGGCGCGGGTGATCGCGCCCTCGCTACGGGAGCCGCCATCGTGCCCGGAGTCATCGTGCACGGAGCGGGCCACTACGTTCTCGGCGATTCGCGCACCGCGGGCCGGCTCTTGCTCGCCGAGGGGATCGGCCTGGGCATGGTCGCCGTCGGGGGCACGGGCCTCTTCCTCACGGGGGCTTCGCGCTACACGGTCGCGCCGCTCGCCGCGATCTCCATGTTCGGGGTCGGCGTGTTCTCGCTCGCGCTCGTCGCGGACGTCTACGGGGTTGCGACTTGGGATCAAGGCTCCTCGACGACGCGACGTGGCCTCGGCCCCACGCGCTTCGAGAGCGAGCTCGGTTACCGCTACGTGTACACGCCCACGTTCGCCTATCGAGACTTCCTGCTCGAGCGCTTCACCTTCTGGATCGACCACACGCGTGTCACGCCCTGGGCGCTCTTCTCCTTCGCGGGTGACAACGTTCGCTATCGCCTCGAGCTCGCGCAGCGCGTCTTGGGCCCAGGCGTCGGAGAGCGCGCGCCTTACGAAGACCGCGTCGAAATCGAGATCGCGGGCACGCACCACCGCTACCTCCCGGAGGGCTTCGCCCGCTCGACCGGAGAGCTCGCGGTGCGGGGCCGCTGGGATCTCGGCCACATCGGCCCGAGCCTGCGCGGCGCGTTCGTGGAGGGAAGCCTCGGCTACGCGTACAACGTGACGGCGTTCGACTACCCGGGCGTAGAAGTCGAGGACGATCGAGACGATCTCCTGCTCGGCACGATGGCGTTCGGCGTGCTCCTACGTGGCCTCACCGCTCCCGGGAGCGAGGTGATGCTCTACTACGACCACCGTCACGACGACCTGGTCGCGGGCTTCACCATGCCCGGCCTCGGCAGCGGCGTCGCCGGGCACTTCGGGTTCACGGGGCGCGTCTACTTCGACGAGCAGTGGGGCCTCTCGGCCGAAGCGGCGGCGGGGTCCGCGGTGACCGCAGGGGCGTCGTTGCTCTTTCGTGAAGGCGCCCCGCGCTGAAGGGCGGCACCGCTCCGAACGCGGAGCAAACGTTCGGACGGCGTGAAGGTTCGGGCTCGCTCGTGGCTCTAACCCGGCATGCCTGAGAACCACACCTCCCCCGCGAGCGCTCGCTGCTCGTGACGATGTTTCGCGAGTCTTTCGCGGGAGCCGCGAGGGGGCGGCGAGCTCGGAGCGCACTCTTCTGGGTTGGACTCCTGCTGCTCGCCGGCTTCAGCGCCGGCTGGATCTGGCGCGTCGGGCATCGCGGCCTCTTCATGCTCGATCAGTCGATCGTCTTCGACGGCGCCTGGCGCATCGTCCAGGGGCAGGTGCCCTACCGCGACTTCGTCATGCCGTTCGGCCCCGTGACCTTCGCGCTGCAAGCAGCCGTCTTTCGCCTGGCGGGCGTTGATTTCTCGAGCATGGTCCTGACCGCCGCGCTGCTGTCCCTGATCGGGACCCTCGCGACCGTGCGGCTGCTCTGGCTCCTGAGCTCGCGTTCGGCCGCGCTCTCCTTGCTCGGCGGCCTCTACACCGCCGTCTGGTTTCAAGCGCCGTTCGGCACGCCCTGGATGGAGCAAACCGCCTTTCTTTTCGACGGCCTCGCCCTGCTCGCCATCGTCGAGGGGCGCGTCGCCAGACCGAATCGGGCGCTGTTCTTCGCCGCGGGGCTGGCGAGCGCCGCGGCGATCCTGTCCAAGCAGAACGCGGGCGGGCTCTTCGTGCTCGTCTGCGCGGGCTGCCTGTGGCTCACGCGCGAGGGCCAGCGCGCCGGCGTGCGTGACCTCGCCGCCTACGCGGGGGGTGGCGCTTGCGGGGCAGCGCTCTTTCTGGCCTGGCTGCTCTCATTTTCCGACCTCGGCACCTTCGTCCACTACTGGTTCGGCGTCTCCTCCGAGATCGGGCTCGACCGCGTCGCGTACTGGAAGCTCCTCGGCACGATCTTTTTCCAGCTCGTGATCCCGAGCTCCGTCCCGCTCTTCATCGCCTCCTCAGCGCTCGGCCTGCTGTTCCTCGCGCTCGCGCGCTCCAGGCAGGACGAGCCGCCCTTGCGCCGTGAATTGATCCTCTGCGCTTGGCTCGGCGTTTCACTCCCACAGTTCGAGAACTTCTTTCAGCTCACCACGAACAACGACGCCGCCAACAACAACGCTTTCGTCGGAGTGTGCGTGGTCGCGGCCATCGTGCTGTTCTCGCGGCTCGTGCGCGGTGATGGGCGGCTGAACCTCGACCCCGAACGGAACGATCGGCGGCCGCCCCTCGAGCTTCGCCTCGCCCGGTCCTCGCTGGCCAGGATCTCCGTCGTGGTCGGGGCCGTGATCGCCGTGTACTCGCTCGGCGAAGGCCTCATGATCGCGGACGCACGCAACGTGCAGGAGTTTGCCGCGGGATCGAGCTTCGACCGAAAGCTCGACGTCGCGGGAGCTTCGCGCGTGCGCTGGGGCGAGCCGACGCGCATCACGCCGCAGTTTTGCGCGGGGCTCGGAGACATGTGCAAGATCTCCGCTGCGGACAGCGCGCGCGATCACGAGCTCGAGCACCTGTCGCGCGAAGACTTCGAATCGCTGGTCCGCACCCTGACACGACGAGGCGAAAACTTCTTCGTGTTTCCGGACGCGACGATCCTCTACGGCCTGACGGGCCGCCCCTCCCCTCAGCCGCTCTTGTATTTCCACCCTGGCCAAAGCTTCTCCCTCGCCGATCGCGACGAGCTCGATCGAGCCATCGTCGCGGGACTGGAACGCGAACGGGTGTCGGTCCTGGTCCTCGAGCGGGCGTCCTTCATGGGCACTCACAAGCTCCTCTCGCTCTTTCCCCGCCTCAACGCCTGGGTCGAGCGACACTTCCGTACCGTCGAGGAGTTCGGAAACTACCGCGTGCTCGAGGCGTCGAAGCCGCCGAGCCCCGAGCCGGTTTCCGCCCTGTCCAGAACGCGCTGAGGGCCACGCGCGAACGACCAGACACCCTCCCGGGTGAACAATCACGATCGGGCTGCGAAGGTTTGCCCGGGGTGGAGCTCTAACCGTTTGTTGACTGCGCTGGAACCAGTCCCAGTCGAGAGCGGAGCGTCTCCGTGATCGAGCTTTTCAAGCACCATCTCAAGCTGCGCTTCGAGTATCGGGCGACGTTTCTGTTCTCGCTCGTGCTCCATCCGCTGGTGATGTTGCTGATCCTCTTGATGTTCCGCGGGATCTACGGTCACGGCGGGCGACAGCTGCTGCTCGGGTACTCGCTCGACCAGATGGTCTGGTACTTCGGCGCCTCGCAGTTCTTCTACTACCTGGTCTGGAACGTCGTCGACAAGAACATCAGCGACAAGGTCCTGTACGGAGCGATCGATCGTGATCTGGTGCGCCCGTACTCGCTCTTGACCTGGGAGTTCGTGCAGCTCGTCGCGCACAAGCTCATGTCTCTGCTGTTCGAGGCCATCCCGGTCTTCGCGCTCTATGCGCTGATCCTTCGTCCCGATTTCCTGACCGTGGCGGGCACGGTCCAGTACCTGATTTTGACCGGGCTCGCGCTCGTGCAGTTCTTCCTGATGAGCTTCACGCTCGGCGTTTTGGCCTTCGTCCTTCAAGACGTGAGCTCCGCGAACGCCATCAAGT
>JAEZYO010000186.1 GCA_023419055.1 Pseudomonadota bacterium
CTCTTCGTATGGGTGCGCGGAGTAGAGGGCGCGTGAGATCGCCGGCAGGGCGCGGCGCGGGCACACCATTTCGAGCCGTATTTCTGGCGCCCTCTCCAGGGTCCCCGCCCGGCCCACGGCGGGGTTCGACGCGTCGTTGCCGAAGAAGGTGCCGGTGCCCTCGAGGTTGAACGAGCACTCGGAGTAGTTGCCGATGACCCCGGCGCCCTCGCGAGCGAGCGCGCTCCGGAGCGCGTCGGCGTGCTCCTCCGGGACGAAGACCACGAGCTTGAGCTCCGCCGAGGGGTCGCTCGCGTAGCTCGGGACGAGCGGCGTGACCTGACCCGGACCGAGGGCTTCGGCGAGCCAGTCATTGACGCCCTCGGGCGCCGCGTCGAGCGCCGTGTGCGGAGAGTAGACGCTGATCCCGCGCGAGAGGGCGCGAGCGACCACGCGCTCGCCGGGGTGACTCGCGCGCACGCGGGCGAGCGGCTTGAAGAGCGGAGGGTGATAGGCGACGACCAGCGACGCGGAGAGCCGCTCGGCTTCGTCGAGCACCGCGCTCGTCAAGTCGATGGTGAGGAGCGCGCGGGTGACGGAGCCTTCGCTCGCTTGAACCGGCTCGAGCAGCAGGCCGACGTTGTCCCACGGCTCGGCGAACCGGAGCGGGGCGAGGTCCTCGAGCAGCCGCACGGCGGCCGAGAGCGTGAGCGCCATGAGGGCGACGTTACACCGCGTGTCGAGATCGTTTCCAGGGCGCGCAACCGCGCGCGGAGCTCGGGTCTCGGCGGCGCGCTCGAAAAGGCCTGGCCCGAGGGGGGCCGCGGGTGGTAGGTGAGCGCGATGGCCGTGCATCAATGCGTTCTGATTCCTGGAGACGGTATCGGGCCCGAGGTGAGTGACGCGGTTCTCAAAGTCTTCGAGAGCGCGAAGGCGCCGGTGCGCTTCGAGACGCACTACGCGGGGCAATCCGCGATCGACCGCGGCTTCGCCGACACGCTGCCCGACGAAACCACGGAGGCGATCCGGCGTTGTCACGTCGCGTTGAAGGGGCCGTGCGGAACCCCGATCGGCAAGGGTTTCAGCAGCGTGAACGTCGCGCTCAGGCGCAAGCTCAACCTTTATGCCGCGGTGCGGCCGGTGCGCAGCCTGAACGGCGTGAAGACCCGCTTCGAGAACGTGGATCTCGTGGTGGTGCGCGAGAACACGGAGGGCCTGTACAGCGGGATCGAGAACCTCATCACCGACGGCGTCGTGGTCTCGATGAAGGTGGCAACTCGCGTCGCTTGCCACCGCATCGCGCTCTGGACGTTCCGCTACGCCACGCACCGCAAGCGCAAGAAGATCTCGGTGTTGCACAAGGCCAACATCATGAAGATGAGCGACGGCATGTTGCTCGAAGAGGCGCGCAAGGTTCACAAGTTCGACTATCCGAACATCGAGTACGAAGAGGTCATCATCGACGCCGCGAACATGAAGATGGTGCAGGATCCGACCAAGTTCGACATCGTCCTCTGCGAGAACCTCTACGGCGACATCGTCTCGGATCTCTGCGCCGGCCTCGTGGGCGGCCTCGGCGTGACCCCGGGCTCCAACATCGGCGACGAGGACGCGGTGTTCGAAGCGGTGCACGGGTCGGCTCCTGACATCGCCGGTAAGAACCTGGCGAACCCGCTCGCGCTTCTGATGAGCGGCACCATGATGCTCAATCACCTCGGCGAGCAGCGCCAGGATCCGGACGCCAAGCGCGCTGCGACGCGCATCAAGAACGCGTACGACAAGGCCCTCGAAGAGGGCGACAAGACGCGTGATCTCGGGGGCCAGCTCGGAACGACCGAGTTCGCCGACGCCGTGATTGCGCGCCTGGGGGACTGAGGTAGGGTCGCTCGCCGAGATAAGGGGGCGACCCGCTACGCGCTGCCAGCGCTCTCGTACCAGGCGCGCAGCGTGCCGGTGAAATGGCGCGCCGGCTCGGCCAAGAGCCTCCGGGCTCGCTGGACGATGTCCCGCTCGAGCTCGGCCGAGCGCTCGGCGGCGAGCTCGGCGAGCTCGGCGTGTCCCGCCTCGCGGAGCTCCGGCACGAGCAAAGAGAGGTCGTGGTGCTGACCGAGGAGCTCGCTCAGGTCCGAGAGCGCCTCGCGCCGGCGAGACAGGAGCTCGGGCCACGCCTCCTCCAGGAAGTGCAGGTGATGCTGATGCGCCTTCACGGCCTTCCTGAGCTCGTGGAAAGCCTCCGCGGTGTGGCTCCGCTCCGCCCTGTGGAGCCTGCGCCGAGCCGAGCGGTAGGTGCGACGAAACCCAGCTTTCAAGAGTCCGAAGCCGTTGCCGTCGAGCTCGGCGTCCTCGATCGTCGTCGCCACCTCGTTGAGGTGCTCGACCGAAGTCTCGAGTAGATCTCCGAGCGAAGAGCGGCTCGGCGTGCGGCCGCTGAAGGTTGCGCGCGCCGCCGCGAACGCGTCTTCCGGGAGACGGTCGCCCTTTTCGGCCTTCAGTCGGTCGATGGCTTCGAGCGTGGCCGCGGCTTCTCGCGCGCTCGCCAGACGCCCCGCGATGGACCGGAGCTCAGCGTTGACGTCGTCGAATTTCGAGCCGAGCTCGCCGCGCACCAGGCGGAGCAACGCGCGCAAGCGCTTGATGCGCTTTCGGGCCTCGTGCACGGCGGTGTCGAGATCGAGCTCCTTGCTCGACAAAAACTCGATGGCTTGCGAAAGCTCGTCGCTCGCCACGCGGCGTACTTCGTCGGAGGTGGACTGGTCGGGTTGAAACTGTCGTCCCACGGTCCCTCGTCGCGAGCGTAGCGCAAGCAAGGCGACGGTGATGTGACAGTGGCCGCGAAGACTTACTGACCTTGAAATTCCCCAAGGGTGGCAGTGAGCGGCTCAGCGCGAGGAAGCGCGGGACCAGCGGGCTCGGATCCGAGCGCGGGGCCGACGCTGAACGACTGTACCGCCGGCCGTCGGAGTGGGGCCGCGCCAGCGTCGCGGCTTTGGCGATCGAGAGGCCGCGGTGCGCAAACCGAACAGCGACCGCAACGCGACGACGCCACACCGAACGCGCTCGACAACGCTTCGTGACGGCAGCTGCTGCTCTCCGCGTAGTCCGTCACGGCTTCGAGCCGGCGCGCGTCCTCCGAGCGCAAGGCTTCGAGGCGTGCGCTCAAACGGCGGCACGCGTCGGCGATTTCGGCCGCGGCTGCGACCGGGCGCACCCCATTTCCGACCTTCTCGATGAGGCCCGTGTCCGCGAGCAGCGCCGTGAGGCGGTCCATCGTGCGACGGCTCTGTCCGCTCGAGAGCGCGAGCGCCTCGATGGTGAGCGGCTTTCCGTCCGCGGTGGCCGCCTCGAGGGCGCGTGAAAGGTCGAGCGGGTGCTGGGGGCGGAGGCGCTGCTGCGCCAGCAGCGCGTCATTCAAGCTGCGGTGCGCCGACTCGTAGAGCAGCACGGCGGAGGCGAGCTCCCCGTCGCGCCCCGCGAGCGCGATCTCGCGCACGTATTGGTCGAGCGAAGCCGGCGCTTGATAATGGATGACGAAGCGCACGTCGCGGCGCGGGACGAAGCGACCGAAAGCAGCCAGAGCGGGGTCCTCCTCTTCGCCGAGACCGAGCACGCCGCTCGGGCTCGAAAAGCCGCTCGTCGCGACCAGGACCGCGCGCCGTGCAGGCGCCGCCCAAGCTTCGAGCTCGCGCGCTCGCTCCGCCGGCGCGAGCCCGCCGTGGTGGCGATGAGCCGCGATGCCCATCGCCCCGAGCGCTGCGTAGACCGAGTCGACGTCGTGAGGCAGCGCGCAGAAGATCAGCCCGGGAGGAGACAGCTGTTGCAGGAGCTCGGCCAGGCGCGCCTGCCGAACTTCACCGCGCGCCACGTGGCTCCCGAGCGCGACCGATT
>JAEZYO010000266.1 GCA_023419055.1 Pseudomonadota bacterium
CGAACGCCGCGATGGTGCGGCGCATCGCGTCGGTGTGTACGGGGATCTACGGGCTCGCGCCGACCGGGCTCCTCGACGGTCGGCGCGTGACGACGCACTGGCGCTTCGCGGCCGACGTGAAGGCGCGCTTTCCACGCCTCGATGTGGACCCCGACGCCATCTACGTGCGCGACGGGCGCTTCGCGACCTCGGCTGGCGTCACGGCGGGCATCGATCTCGCGCTCGCGCTGATCGAAGAAGACCACGGCCCCGGGCTCGCGCTCGCGGTCGCGCGGGAGCTCGTGGTCTACCTGCGGCGGAGCGGGGGGCAGTCGCAGTACTCCACTCCGCTCAAGCTGCAGGCAGCTTCGACCGATCCCATCCACGACGTCGCCGCTTTCGTGGTGGAAAACTTGGACGGAGACCTGTCCGTCGAGCGGCTCGCCGCCCGAGCTCATTTGAGTCCGCGTCAGTTCAGCCGGCGCTTTACGGAAGCACTGGGCGTCGCTCCGGCGAGCTTCGTCTCCGAGCGGCGCCTGGACGAGGCGAAGCGCCTGCTCGGAGAAGAACGCTCGAGCGTGGAAGCCATCGCGTCGGCGACCGGCTTTCGCAGCGCCGACGTCTTCCGGCGCGCTTTCGAGCGCCGCTTCGGCGTCGGGCCTCGAGACTACCGCGCGCGTTTCGGAACCGACTGAAGGCGCGACGCTCGATCCGCGCGGTCACGAATCGAGCGTCGTCGGGGCGCCTGCGTTGCTTCTTACTTGGCGGCTGGGGCCGGCGCTTTGGGCGCGACCGGTGCTGGGGCCGCCGCCGGAGCCGGAGCAGCCGCCGGAGCCGGAGCAGCCGCCGGCTTCGCAGCGGGGGCGGCGGCAGGCGCGGCTGGTGCAGCCGCCGCGCTCGCAGGAGGCTGCGTTGCGGCGGCGGGCTTCGCGTCGGCCTTGGGCTTCGCGTCAGCCTTGGGCTTCGGCAGCGCGACCTTGACGAACTTGAGCGTCATGCGGTCGCTCTCGCCGATGCCTTCGTACTTCGGCCGATCCTTGTCGCCTTCTCGCAACGTGGGCGGCAGCGACCACACCCCTTCGGGATAGTCCTTCGTGTCCTTCGGGTTCGCGTTGATCTCCGACTTTCCGGCGAGACGGAAGCCGGCGGCCTGAACCTGTTCGATGAGCCACGCCTCGGGCAAGTAGCCTTTCTTGCTCACCTCTTGCGGGTTCGTGCCGACGGCTGCGCGATGCTGCTCGATACCGAGCACGCCGTTCGGCTTGAGCGAGCGGTGCACCTCGGCGAGCCACGCGTCGAGAACCTGGTTGTTCACCATGCCGTGGGCGCCGCGGAAGATCAGGACCATGTCGAGCTTCGAATCGAAGGGGAGCTTCGGCTGCTTCGAATCGACCTGAACGGTTTCTACCTTTGCGTAAGCTTCCGGGAGGCGCTCGAGGAAATGCTTGGTGCGAAGCGCGTAGAGCGTCGAACGCTGGTCTTTCGGCCCGTTCGCGTCGCCGGCCGTCACGAAGAGCTTGCCGTGCTTGGCGAGCGAAGGTGCCAAGAGCTCGGTGTACCAGCCTTCACCCGGCCCGATTTCGAGCACGGTCTGGTTCGGTCGGAGGCCGAGGAACTCGAGGGTAGCGAGCGGATGCCGCTGGGCGTCACGCGCTGCGCTCTTCGGATTTCGGTGGGTGCTCGCGAGCGCCGCGGTCAGCGCAGCCTTCGCGTTCGGGTAGTTCTTGTCCGCCAGCGAGCGCGCGGCGTCGCGGATGGCGGGAGTGATGCGAGCGAGCTCCGCCTGGTTCTCTTGATCGAGCTCCGCGAAATCACGCTCGAGTTTCTTCTGCTCGTCGGCCTTCTTCTGCTCCTCCGGGCTCAACGCGGGAGCAGCAGCCGGGGCTGGCGCGGGTGCGGGGGCGGGCGCCACGGCGGGCGTCGACGCCTGAGCCGGGGATGCGGGCGGCGGAGCGGTCTCCGCAGCGGGAGCACACGCGCCAAGGATCAGCAACGGGACCAGCGACAAAACCTGAAAACGCATGGCCCGCTTCGTACTTCACCGAGCAGAGGCCAGCAACGCCGAGGAGCCGGTGATTCACGCACGAGCGACTGCGATAGTCGCACTCGAAGGATGGTTTTTCGCGCGGGCGTTTTTTTCAGCTCAGCTCTTACGAAATACCATCCAGCACAGGTCTTCGGCTGGGTAAGGGAGCTTGGCTTTCTTGGGGATCGCGCGTGTTACTTTTTGTACCAGCGGCAAGAGGGCGCTGCCGCGGACGCTCTCCTCCAAGAGCGAGCGCGCGTGCGCACCGGTCAGCCACTTGGAAGGGCGTCCCTCGGCAACGAACTCGAAGCCGTACTGCTGCGCGAGCGCTCGCACACCGGCTCGACTGAACCACTGGAGCACACTCGGCGGGCTGTACTCGTGCCAATACTTGCCGAACACCTTGGCGGTGACGCTCTCGCGATCCCAAGTCTCGATCAGCCATACCCCGTTCGACTTGGTGAGCGCGGCGGCGCGCGAAAGCGCGTGTCGCGGATCGAAGAAATGAGGCAGCACCTGGATCATCGTGACGGCGTCGAAGGTGCGATCGGTGTCGAAGCGTTCGAGTGAACCTCGGCGCACGTCCAGCCCGAGCGAGCCCACGGCGAAGTCCACCATCTTCTCGTTCGGCTCGAGGCCGACGCCTTCCCAACCGGCTTGTTTCAGCCCCGAGAGAACGAAACCCGCTGCGGCGCCCACGTCGAGCACGGTGCCCGGCGCGGTGAACGAGTTCAACAAGAGGCCGTACTTCTTGCCGCGTTCGCGGAGGAGGTCTCCCTCTTCGAAGTAGTTCGTGTAGCCCGCCCCGCCGCCCTCGAAATAGTCGTCGCCGTAGACGTTGGACACATGGTCGTCCGACGGTTCGAGCTCGGTCGAGCGATGCCGGCAGCGGGTGCACTCCACGATCCAGAAGCCGTGCTTCTGCAGCGCGCGCCGCATGGGCGCGTCACACAGGATGCAAGATCTACCCGAAGTCATACCGAAATCACTCGCAGCCACCATGGATCCGATTGCCCTAGAACCAATGCGACTCTCGCGCAAGTTCATTCTCAGCGAGTTTTGGCGGCGTGGCGGTCGCGCAGCCCTGCCACCCCTCTCGCTCTCGCCACCGCGCAGAGGGCCATGGGAATGGGTCGATAAGGACACGCCGGCCCGCACCTTCACCATGCGGATTCCGCGCACACGCGATGAAACCGGAGGGTTGGGAGCTCCGGAATCGACCGGCCGTTTCGATGCTTGATCGGAGGATCCCGGAGCCCTTAATGTGTGCCGTGAGGTTGGGCGCTCCGTTGAACCGAGCTGCCCAAGAAGGGAGTCACTATGAAGCGTCGTAAGCTGGCGGATTTTTCTGTCTTTCGCCCGGCTCGTTCTGTCGCAGCACCTTTCTGCGCGCTCTTGGCCATGGGCGCGATCGGTTGCGCGAATGTCGAAGAATCGGGCGACCAGGATTTGGCTCTCGAGTCGTCGAGCGAAGAGCTCGGGTCCGGGCAGCTGCCCAACAACTTCCCCTTCGTCAATCCGGCGGGAACGGCAGCCACGTACAGCACGGCGGGCGCCGTCGATCTGGAGAATGCCTTTCACGAGCCCCAGGGCACGAACGGTCGGAGCTGCGGGTCCTGTCACTTGCCCGAGGCGGGATGGAGTATCCGCCCCATCGACGTGGAGCTCCTGTTCTTGTTCACCGGAGGGACGGCTCCGATTTTCAACCTGCTCGACGCGAACAGCCCCAACGCGAACGTCTCGACCAAACAGGCACGCTACGCCTCGTACAGCATGTTGAGGAAGGGGTTGTTCCGGCGTGGCGGCAACCTCCCGGGAACGGCGGATTTCGAGATCGTCGCCGTCGACGATCCGCTCGGCGCGGGCGGTAGCCTGACGAGTTTTCAGGTCTTTCGGCGGCCGCTCGCCACCGCGAACTTCCACATCGCCAAGAACGTCGGCTGGCACGATCAAAACACGAACGGGAGCGGCGACGTGCACGCCGGTCTCGTCGCTCAGGCAGCCGGCAACATCACGGGCGGTCAAGGGGGCGCGTCGGCGGACCCTGCCATCGTGGACGAGATCGTGGCGTACGAGGAGGGCCTGGTGTTCGCGCAGCAGTACGCGTGGGGCGTCCGGCTCGACGTCTGCGGAGGCAAGGGAGGCCCCGAGAACCTGGCCGCGCAGCCAGCGGTCAGTGGCCCGTTCGATCTCTACAGCGCCTGGATCGGTATTACGCCCGGGTCGTGCACCACGAAGGCCGCGGACAAGAAGCGCGCGCAAATCGCTCGAGGTCAGGAGATCTTCAACGCGACGAACGCGAACGGCAGGAGCTGCACCGGCTGTCACAACGCCGCGAACAACGGCAGCAACGTGAACGGCGCCTTGTTCGACGTCGGCGCGTCCCGCGCCGAGTTTCGCGAGCCGGGCATGCCGCTCTACACGCTCCGCAACAAGGTCACGCTCGAGGAGCGGCAGACCACCGACCCCGGTCGGGCGATGCGAAGCGGCGCCTGGGCGAACATCGATCGCTTCAAGACGCCTTCTCTGCGCGGGTTGAGCGCGCGGGCTCCGTACTTCCACAACGGCATCGCGAAGACGCTGGACGACGTGGTCGTGCACTACGAGACGGCGCTCGGCTTCGTTTACACGAAGCAGGAGCGCGCCGATCTGGTCGCGTTCCTGGAAGCCCTCTAGCGCGGTGAAGCGCAGGCGAGCGGCCTTGGCGACGAGAGATCGAGCCGGGGCCGCTCGGGATCGAAGAAGGTCCCCGGAGCGAGCTGCTCGATGCGGGCGAGCTCGAGGGCGAAGGCGTCACGGAGCGCGAGCCCGAGATCGGGATCGATGCGATCCCTCGAAAGGCGAGCTGCTTCGAACAGGCGATCTCCGCCGGTGGCGAGGTAGTCGCTCGTCGCGACGGTGAGCATTTCATCGGGAGCGACCCGGCGCCCGTCGGGTCGCCGGAGCTCCACGTCGACGTGGCCCTCGCGACAGCGCGCTCGCAGCGAGAGGCCCGCGATGGACACGATGCCGTGATGGTCGTGAGACAGATGCAACGCGAGGACCCGCGTGAGCTCGCGACCCGAGATGCGCACCTTCGCGACGCGGTTGTCGAACGGCATCGCCTCGTAGAGCGCGCCGTAGGTCAGCGGTCCTGGTGGGAGATCGGCCCGAAACCCGCCGCCGTTCAAGATCGCGGCGTCTGCGGCGTCGACCGCGGCGAGCAACAGGTCGGCGAACAGGTTGCCGAGCGCCGACTCGCGGCCGTGATCCCGTGGGATTGCCTTCTCGAGCTCCGGGCCGAGCAGCTGCGAGCGCTTCACCCGAGCGAGCTCGAGCGCAGGCAGGAGCGCCGCGGCGACGCCGGCGTCGGGGACCACCGGGCGACCTTCGTACTCACCGGCGGCGCACTCGGCCTGGTCGAATTGGGGGCACAAGTCGTGCGGCGGGTAGACGGTGGAGCGCTTGATCTCGTGAGTCGTTCCGTCGAGCAATAGATCCAGGCGCGAGAAGGCACGACCTCGCGAGTAGGCTTCGATGACGGGCACTCCCTTCACGAAGTGTGCGACGCCGGCGTGCGTGTGACCCGCGACGACTCCGTCGAGCGTGCGCTCCGGTAGCGCCTCGACGACGTCGAAGGCCTCCCGGTCTGCGGAGCAGCTCGAGAGATCGCGCGGATCGTCGAAGCGCTCGCAGTCCGCGCCGAGGTGGAGCGCCGCGAGCACCACCTTCGCGCCGGAGGAGCGCAGCGCTCGTGCCTGCCGGGTCAGGAGCGGGGCGACCGGCGCCACGCCGAGCCCGCTGAAAAAAGACGGCATCACGATCTCGGGCGCAGAGACCGTCAGCGCCCCGACGAGCCCCACTTTGACACCGGCCACCTCGACCAGCGCGCCCGGAGACAGCCCGCGCCAGGCGGGGGCCGCGCCGCCGCTCGTGACCAGGTTGACGGAGAGGACGGGGAAGCTCGCTTCGGTGAGCCGTTGCTTGAGGGCACCCTGCGGATCGCCGTCCCCCGAGCCCTCGCCGGCGGGCCCGAAGTCGAACTCGTGATTGCCGAGCGTTACGGCGCTCATCCCGAGCGCGCGGTAGGCGGCGAAAACGCTGGCTCCTTCGGTCAGGTTCGACTCGAGCGAGCCCTGGAACATGTCGCCCGCGTCGAGCACGATGACGCCGCCCCCATCGCGCCGGCGCGCTTCGCGCACGTTGTTCACGTAGCCTCCGAACACGGGCAAAGCCGCGACTCGGCCGTGCAGATCGTTCAGGGCGAGCACGCTCAGCGTCACGTCGGGCCTGGGTCGAACCGCGGCCGTCGAGGCGCCCGGCGCCGGCATCGAGCCAGCGGGAACGGCGGCGCGACGCCCTTCTCCGCTGCAGCCCGCGAGCGCGACGAGCCCGAGTGCCAGCCAGCGCGCGCGGAGCATGCGATCCGGGGAGCCCTTCAGCTCTTGTCGAGCAGGCCGCGCAAGCGTGCCGGGGGGATGCGGTACTCGGTCTTGCAGTACTCGCACTCGATCTCCAGCACTTCACCCGAGCTCAACAGATGCTCGAGATCGCTCCGCCCCAGAGTCGCCAGGGCCTCGACGACGCGGAGCTCGTCGCACCAGCAGTCGAACCCGATTTCGCTCTCTTCCAGGCGGGTGAACGGCATGCCGTAGAGCAGCTGCTCGAGGAGCCAAGAGGGCGAGAATTCGTCACTCTCCAGGTGCGAGTCGATGCTCTCCCAGTCGCGCAGGCGCTCGGTCATGACCATCAGCGGGCCGCGCCCGACCTCGGGCAAGAGCTGCACGAGGTAGCCGCCGGAAGCGACGATGCCCTGCTCGTTCACGAGCGTGCCGACGGCGATCATGCTGACGACCTGCTCCGAGGACTGCATGTACGCCATGAGCGCGCTCGAGATGCCGCCCTCGGTCGGGACCGCGGCGATGCCCTGGTTGATGCCGCCCTTCGGCAACGACCGCATCATCTGAATGACCGCGCCGTCAGCCAGCGAGAGCTCCTGCTTCTCGGGCACTTGAACCAGCCCGCGCGTCTTGCCCGAGGGGTGAGAGTCCGCCACCAGGCTTCCCGTACTGTCCGCGCCTTTCAGGATGCCCTGCACGCGGTAGTTCGGGGCCATGGTCTCGCGGTATAGGACCGCGCCGGTGAGCAAATCACCGAAATGACGCGCGGTCGCGCCCGCGACGCGCTGAGCCTCCACCGCGCCACGCACGGTGCGGGTGGTCAGCGCCGTAATCACCCGGAACGCACCGTCGTCGGTGATCGCTCTGAGCACGGTATCGGGGCGGCTCGCCATGGTCATCTCAGTTGTTGAGCTTGTATTCGTCTTCGACGGGCTCGCCCGGACGAAGCGGTGAAGAGATGCGATAAGCACCTTTCAACCAGTTGTCGAGATCCGCGAGCTTGCAGCGCTGCGAGCAGAACGGTCTCGGCTCGAAGTCGTTGGGAGCGTTCTCGATCACGCTCTTGCAAATGGGACACTGAATCTTCACGGCGCTGCCGGGCAGTCTACCCGACCGAGCGCGCGAGGACCAGCCGCCTAGGACCGGAGCGCGGCCTCTGCAGCGCTGCAAGTCCGGTCGATGTCTTCGTCGGAGTGAGCCACCGAGATGAAGGCAGCTTCGAACTGCGAGGGCGGCCAGTACACCCCGCGGTCGAGCAGACCGCGGTGGAAGTGAGCGAACCGCTTGGTGTCCGACCTCAGCGCGTCCTGAAACGATCGCACCCGGTCCGCGTTGAAAAACAGCGTGATCATCGAGCCGACGCGCTGGACCACTCCGGGCACGCCGCTCCTCGAGAGGGCCGCGACGAGGCCCGCTTCGAGCCGCTCCCCCAGCGCTTCGAGTCGCGCGTACGCCGCGCCGTCGAGCGCCGAGAGCGTGGCGAGCCCGGCCGCGACGGCCAGCGGGTTTCCACTGAGAGTGCCCGCCTGATACACCGGGCCGAGCGGCGCGACGGCTTGCAGGATGTCGCGCCGGCCGCCATACGCGGCGAGGGGCATTCCTCCTCCGACGACCTTGCCGAGGCACGTGAGCGGGGGCTTGATTCCGTAGCGCTCCTGGGCGCCTCCGGCGGCGAGCCGGCTGCCGGTCATCACCTCGTCGAAGATCGCGAGAGCGCCGTGGCGCTCGCACTCCGAAACGATGGTCTCCAAGAAGCCGGGCTCCGGCGGTACGCAGCCCATGTTGCCGGCCACGGGCTCGACGATCACCGCGGCGATCTCACGGCCGCGCGCCGCGAAGAGCTGCTCGAGCGCGCCGCGATCGTTATAGGGCAGGGTGGCCGTGTGCTCGACGATCGAGGCCGGTACCCCCGCGGAATCGGGGTTCCCGAAGGTGGCGGCTCCGCTGCCTGCTTTGACCAGCAGCGGATCCGCGTGGCCGTGATAAGCGCCGTCGAATTTCACGATCACGCTGCGACCAGTGAAGCCGCGAGCGAGCCTGAGCGCGCTCATGGTCGCTTCCGTTCCGCTCGAAACGCAGCGCAGCATCTCGATGCTCGGATAGCGGGCGATGACGGCCTCCGCGAAGTCGACTTCGCCGGCGGTAGGCGCCCCGAAGGAGAGGCCCTTCTCGGCAGCGCGCTGCACCGCCTGCACGACGCTCGGATGGGCGTGCCCGAGGATCGCCGGGCCCCAGGAGCCGATGTAATCGACGTACTCTTTTCCGTCCGCTCCGTAGAGCTTGGACCCGGCGGCGCGCTCGACGAAGACGGGGTCGCCGCCCACGGCGCGAAACGCGCGAACCGGGCTGTTGACGCCGCCGGGCAAGACGCGCCCTGCGCGAGCGAAGAGCTCCTTCGAGGCCAGGTCAGTCATGCGGCTCTTCATAGTCGGACCCGTGAGGCCTGGCCACCCCTCTGACGGGCAGCGCGAGCCGTCTCGGCGTGCCGTGGCCCTGGGCCGGAGGAGCGGGCTATCCCGCGTCGTCGTCCGCCCCGCAG
>JAEZYO010000298.1 GCA_023419055.1 Pseudomonadota bacterium
GAGCTGATCCTCGAGCTCCCCTTCCACTACTTGTTTCACACGCCCGTCGCGCACTTGCTCGGGACTACCGACGTTTCGCGCTGGGGTGATTTCGCCGCGACCGTGCTGCGCCAGTCCCTCTGGATCACCGCGTTCCTGGCGCTCGCGCTGTTCGCCTACCAGCGCACGATCCAGCGCCTGCTGTCGGTGGGTGGGTGAGCCATGACGCACGCGCTCGCTCTCTTGGGACTGGACGTGAAGATGAAGCTCAAGCGCGCGGTCGCCTTTCGCTTCAACTTCGCCGTCAACCTCCTGATCGCGCTCCTCTACTCCTTCGTCTTCTCGCTGTTCCAGTTCTTCGTCTATAGCGGGGTCCAGGGCTACCCCGGCTGGAACACGGAGCAAATGCTGCTGTTTCAGGCGGTGCTCCTGCTCTGGACGGGCGTCAGCGACTTCCTGTTCGGTGGCATCAGGCAGTTCATCGACAACGAGGTCACGTACGGGAACTTCGACCGGTTCTTCTTGTGGCCGCCGCACGCCCTGGTCTCGCTCTTCACGCGCGGCACGAACATTTACGCGAGCGCCACGGCGTTCGCGGGCCTCGTGGGCGTCGTGGTGATGCTCGGACGTCTCGGGATCACGCCGGGCCCCGCCAGCGTCGCGACCTCGCTGCTCTTCTTCGCGTCGGGGCTGCTCTTCTACGTCTCGCTCCTGATCTTCTACTCGGCCTGCACGCTCTTCATGGTCAAGATGGAGAGGCTGCGCGAGGTGCTCGATCGCGTGCAGTTCTTCGGCTCCTTTCCCGCCGATCTTTACGCCGGAAGGCTCGGCTCCGCCTTCCTGCTCGTCTTTCCGATGGCGCTCTGGGTCCACCTGCCGGCGCAGGCGCTCCTCGGGCGCGTCGAGCTCGCCGCCGCGGGCGCGCTCTTGCCGACCATCGCCTTTTTTCTCGCGGCGCTCTGCTTCTGGCGCCGCCAAGAGCGGCGCTACACGAGCGCGGGAGGCTGAGGGAGCGCCATGATCGAAGTCTCTCGGCTCTCCAAGTCGTATCGGGTCAGCACGCGCAGGACGAGCAGCCTGCTCGACTCGCTGCGCGCCGTGTTCGTGCGCGAGTTCACCGAAATCGACGCCCTCTGCGCCGTCGACTGGCGGGTCGCCGCGGGGGAGACTCACGCGCTCATCGGACGCAACGGCTCCGGCAAGTCGACGTTGATCAAGATCCTGTGCGGCATCCTCCACCCGACCTCGGGGACGGCCTCGGTGGGCGGTCGCGTGCCGTGGGAGAACCGGCGCGAGCACGTGCGTCGCATCGGCGTGGTGTTCGGGCAGAAGACACAGCTGACCTGGGAGCTCCCGGCGCTCGACTCGTTCGCGCTGCACCGGAGCCTGTACGGCGTACCCGAGCGCGAGTACGCGAAGACCCTCGACTACCTGGTCGACGCGTTCGAAGCCGTCATCACGCGGCCGGTCCGCAGCCTCTCGCTCGGCGAACGCATGAAGTGCGAGATCATCTGCGCCCTGCTCCATCGGCCGGCGCTCTTGTTCCTCGACGAGCCCACGATCGGGCTCGACTTGATCTCGAAGGACCAGGTCCGCCGCGCCATCCGCGACGTGAACGAGAAGCTCGGCACCACCGTAGTCCTCACCTCGCACGACCTCTCCGACGTCTCGAGCTTGTGCGAGCAGGTCAGCGTGCTCGATCGCGGCCGGTTCCTCTATCAGGGGAAGCTCGAGAGCCTGCTCGCGGCGAGCGCGCGTCAGAAGACGCTCAAGGTCAAGCTCGAGCGACCGCTCTCGGAGTGCCACCTGAACGGCTTCCCGTTCACGCCTACGGGGGAATATACGGCCGCGCTCACGCTCGACGGCGACGCGTCGAAGCTGCACGAGCTCTTGCCCGAGCTCCTGCGTGAGCTGCCGATCGCCGACCTGAGCGTCGAGGCGCCCGAGCTCGAGCAGGTCGTCAAGGCCCTGTACCGGGATCAAGAGGCCGAGAATTGAAGGTACTTTTCATCTCTTTCGAGTTCGGCGACCGCATCTCGGGCGGGCTCGGGCGCGTCATCAACGGCGTGACCGAGGAGCTCAGGAAGCGCCTGACCGTCGACGTCTTCTTGCTCTACTTCGACCCGCTGCGCCTCGGCTTCTCCGCGAAGCTCTACCGCTGTGACCGCGAACACCCGGGCCGGCTGATCGAGACCTTTCCGCGCGGGCGGGCGGCTCGCGACTGCGTCGAGCTCGTGAAGCGCGAGGGCTACGACGTCTTGCACTTCGTCAGCGTCCACTCGGCCACGGGCAGTCTGCTCGACGCGCTGCTCCGATCTCTACCCGACCTACGCTACGTGTACAGCGTCCACAGCATCGTCAAGCACGAGCTCGGGACGCGTCGCAACCCGGATTCTTTCCTCGACTTCGAGCGCAGGATGATGGAGCGGGCCTCGCTCGTGCACGTGCTCAACCGCACGACGCGCGACTACTTCGCGAACGCCTACCCGGACATCGCCCGCCACAAGCCGGTGCGCGTGATCGGCAACGGCGTCACGCCGAGCGACTTCACGCGCACGGACCCCGCGTTCCGAGAGAAGCTCGCCCGGCGCCTCGATCCGAGCGCCTTCACCGTCGCGTGCATGTCGCGCTGGGCGCACGGCAAGGGCCTCGAGCACTTCGTCGCGGCCGCCGAGGAGCTGCTCGCCTCCGGACAGAACGTGCAGTTCGTGCTGGCCGGCAGGAAGTACCTCAGCTGGGAGAGGCACTGGTACGCCTACCTCGGCAAGATCCAGCGATTGTCGCGCAGGCTCGGCTCGCGCTGCGTCGTGCTCGGGTGGCTCGACTCCGCGCAGCGCAACACCTTGTTCGAGATGGCGGACGCCTTCGTCGTGCCGAGCGAGCTCGAGTACTACCCGTACTCGGTGCTCGAGCCCGCGGCCGCCAAGCTGCCGCTCGTCTGCTCGAACCTGCCGTGCATCGCGGAGCTGCTCTCCGATCGCGAAGACTATCTCGCGTTCGAGACCGGGAACGGCCGCGACCTCGCCGAGAAGCTCGCCCTCCTCGAGAGCGCGCCGGAGCTCGCGGCGCGGCTCGCCGCCGGCGCCGAGCGCAAGGTCCGCGCGGCGTGCGCCTGGAGGCCGATCGCCGAGCAGTACGAGCAGATGTACCGGGACACGGCCCCTTCATCCACGACCACGAAGCCCACGGAGCCCCATGAGAGTCTGCCACGTAAAGCAGTCGGGTGAGGTCCGAGAGCTCGGCGCGGCCGCTTGGTGTCGCGCGCTGGGCGGCGACTCGCTCACCTACCAGGAGCTGCTCGGTACAGCGCGCCATCTCGGCTCTTACGATCTCGTGCTGCTCGACGTCAGCGAGGGCTCCCTGGACAGCGTGCTCCTCGTGCGGAAGGCGCTCGATTCCGCACGCTCTTGCCTCCTCGTCCTCCACGTCGAACGCTCGCTGCCGAGCGAGCCCGGCGCCATCGAGGGTTTTCGGGCAGCGCTCGCCGCGGGCGACTTCGTGATCGCGCCGGAGTACGAGATCTGCCTCGACGTTCGACGCAAGACCGGCGTCGAGGCGCACGAGATCCTGCCCCCCGTCGAAACGAGCGGCGGCTCCGGGAGCCCGGCATCGGGGGCGAAGCGGATCCTGACCGTGATCGCGCCAGCCGGTTACTCGCACGCCGACCTGCGGCGCGAGCTCGGCACCTTCGCGTACCTCGTCACGCGCCTGCGTCTCCGCGTGGTGATCGCGAGCCGGGCTCTGCCCGAGGCGGAGCTCGCGCCGCTCGTCGCACAGAGCAAGCTGGTCTACCTGCCCGAGCGGATCGAGGACTCGGGCGCCCTGGCCGCGCTGTGCGCGAGCTCCGGCGCGCTGCTCGTCGCGCCACGCTCGTACGAACCGGCGAAGTTCAGCTTTCCCTTCACGACGTTCGGCGAGAAAGAACCGGGACGGCGCGGCCTGCTGCTGCTCTGGCTCCAGAGCTCGAGCGAAATGGCGGCCTTCTTCCGGCACACCGCGGATCGTGCCGTCCGGCAGCTGGGCGCCCCGGATCGTCGCGTCGAGCTCTTCAATAAGCTGCGCTATCGGTTCCCGGCGCTCCGCTACGCCCCGCGCCCGGGAGCGCCGCCGGCGCTGCTCGATCAGATCCGCCACCGCTCTGGGGCGCGCGACGTGGCAGCGAGCGAGCAAGAGTGCCTGCTGGTCTGCCTGATACGGAACGGCGAGGAGCATTTGCCGGCGTTCCTCGCGCACTATCGCGCTCTCGGCGTGCGGCGCTTCGTGTTCATCGACAACGGCTCCGACGACGCCACGCTCCCCCTGCTCGAGGCCGAGGACGGGGTGACGCTCTACGAGACCTCGCTCCCTCACAAGGACTACGAGAATCAGATCCGGCGCCTCGTCATCGAGCAGCACTGCCAGCGCGGGTTCTGCCTGAACGTCGACGTCGACGAGCTGTTCGACTATCCGCGCTCCGACCGCCTGAGCCTCGGCGGTCTGCTCGCCTACCTGAGGGAGCAGGGGGCGACGGCGATGGCCGGCTACCTGCTCGACATGTACGACCGCGAGAACGTGTTCGGCGAGCGCGAAGCGGTCGATCTGAAGCGCAGGTACCCGTACTACGACATCGACGACGTCACGAAGCGCGACTACTACGCGCCCGAGGTCGCGCCGTACTGCGATCGCAACACGCTCTCGGCGGATCACGTCAAGACCTGCTTCGGAGGCGTGCGCAAGGCGATCTTCGGCAGCAAGAACGGTGAGCAGTACCTCCTCACCAAGCACCCGCTCCTCTTCCTCGACGGCACGCTCGAGCCCGCGGTTCACCCCCATTACTCGAACAAGGCGCGGGTCTTGGACGTCACGTCGGTGCTCTACCACTACAAGTTCACCCCCGCGTTCAAGGCGAAGGTGCAGGAGAGCCGTGCCTCGAGCCGCTACGTGAAGTTCGCGCAGAACCAGTACGATCGATATCACCGGCGGATCGACCGCAGCGGAGCGCTCCTCATCGACACTCCGGGCACCCGCCGTCTGAGCGGGACCGACGAGCTCGTGGAGCGCGGGTTCATCGCCACCTCGAGCGCCTACGACGACTACGTGGAGCGGGTGACACGGCAGCCTGGCGAGGGCTCGCGCCCGCGCGAAGAGCGCCTTGGAGCCGCCCGCCTGGAC
>JAEZYO010000305.1 GCA_023419055.1 Pseudomonadota bacterium
GTCTTCGGGGACGTTGCCGTGCAGGTCGGGGTGCTTCGAGGGGTGCGGCATGAGGTCGCACTCCCCGTAGCAAGCCGCGAGCCGAGCCAGGGCGCGCCGACCGAGGCCGGATCCGCGACGAATCGCCCCGAATGCGACGAAATCGTCCTCCACGCAGCGCTCGAGTCGCGAGGCGCTAGGCCCGCGAATAACGGTGCTTGACGCCGGGAGGGAAGTACTCGGCGTCACCCATCGGGCGGAGGTGTACTAGCGGGGTACGGCGCTCGATGGGGGCATAGTTGAGAAATTCGCTGTTCAGTCGCTCGAGCGCGGCCTGGATCGATCGCGTGATGCGCGCGCAGAGCTCTTCGCTCCCGGCTTGCCCTGCGCTGAGCTCGACGAAGATCTCGAGGCGAGGATCCTGGTCTGCGCTGCGCGCTATTTGCATCACGAACTTGCCCGTCACGTGCTCCGCCACGTCGGGCTGCTCGAGTCCGACGCTCACGTTCTCCGGGAACACGTTCGCGCCGTAGAAGGAGAGCGCGAAGTTCGAGCGCCCGAAGACGTAGACGAACGGCATGGCCCGCACCTCCGCCCCGAGCGCGCGGGTAGCCGCGACCGGATCTTCAGCGTGGCCTCGGAGGAAGCCGAGCAAGTCGTCGTAGGGGATCACGCCGCCGCGATCGAGGATCCTGTAGCGCACGAGCGGAGCTCCGCCGTCACCGCTGAACAGGAGCTCGTCACCAGCGGGTTCGAAGTAGCGGTGAGTCGGGTCGTACTGGCAGAGCGTGGGCAGGCGAGCCTCGCCGAAGAGCTCACGCGCGGCAGCGGGCTTTCGCGACAAGGCGCGACGAACCTCGATCGAGAGCGGGGTCTCGTTCGCGAGCACACCGCCGTCGGCGGTGCCGTACAGAGAGGCCGTGTGGAGCGCCGGAACTCGCCCGCCCAGGCGCTCGCAAATCAAGGAGCGCCACTCCTCGCTGAAGACCTCCCCCGCCGTGACCAGGCTCACGGAGAAGCGAGCAAAGTCGAGCCCGGAGGCCCGCCCGGCGTCGATCACGTCTTTCAAGAAGGGCGGGTAACCGAACAGGATGGTCTGCTCGAACGCCGGCCCGAGCTCGCGCAGCACGCGCAGGATCTCCGCCTTGTTACTCCCGGGGGTGACGAGCGTGATGGGGTAGCCCTTGGCCGCGAGGTGGCGGCACGCAAAAGTGGTGTACATCCCGCCGACCCAGCTCCCGAGCGCGAAGCAGATCACCGCCAGGGTTCGGCGCTCGTGAGCGCGAGGCCCGTCGTGCAGCACCTGCTCGAAGCGCTCGGTCGTCCCCACCTCGTCGCTCACGAAGCGGGGCCAGGCCGAGGGCTCCCCGGTGGACCCCGTGGAGACCGCCAAGAAGTCAGCGTTCTCGAGCTTGCCTCCGCGGCAGAGCTCACCTAGCGGGAAGGCGCGCTGATAATTGAGCTTGGTGGTGGGAGGGAGCGCTGCAAACTCGGCGAGCGTCGTGACGCGCGCCGGATCGACCCCCTCCCGTTCGAGAAACTTCCGGTACGCGGGCACGTCTCGCGCGACCCCTCGAAAGAGATCGAGCACGTAGTCTTCAGGGCGCTGTCGCTCGTGCCGAGACAGGATGCCGTCGATCGGGTCGGCGTAGAACTTCGAAAGAGCGCTCGTGGCGCGTTCGGTTTTCGGGTGCACGGTCGCGATTCTCCTCGGGGAGCCGAGCATACTCCGCGCGTGGCGCGGGGCCCCGAGCTCTGTTCGTCCGAAAGGTGCCCTGACCCGCTTGACGCGTCCCTACCCGGGCCCAAAGAGCGCTTTAGGAAGGTCTTAAGAAGCCCCGCTCGAGACGCGCGAGAATTAGCGACTATTTAAGAAGCCGATCCCCACCGAGCGGCGTACATACGAGTGACCGGGTCATTCGAGCCGAGCTCACGCGGCGCTGTTGTCGTGCGAGGAGCGGCCCGAGTGGAGCCCACTGCAATGTTCCCTCCTCGGGAGCCGGAGATGGTCATGTCCATTCGTTCGTCCGCTCGTTCGCTCCTCATCGTCACCTTGTCGCTCGGCGCCACGAGCCTCGCTTTCGCACGCAACCCTCCCGCGCTCGTCACGTCGCAAGCGAGCTCGGGCCACGTCGTGAGCGGCGGCGGGTATCGCGACTCTCTCGCTCGCCTGAGCGAATCGCGCGACGGAGCCGTCGTTCGCTCCTCATCGGGCTATCGCGACGCCCTCACCCGCTTCGCCGTCAAGAACACACCCGTTCGCATCGCCTCGCGTTGATTCGTTCGAGCGCTGCGCTGCCGACCAAGTTCGGTTCCAACGCACCGGTACCACGGACGACGACGTGCCGCCCGTGGTACCGCCCTGGCCGGCGCCGTCCTCACCCTCCGATACCGGCATCAGCGCCAGGCGCGCGAGAAACCAAAGCTCGATCCCTCTGCGTCAGAACGCCCGAATCTCCCGGCGCGGAAAAGCCGGGAGTCTCGAAAGTCCGCATGTTTTGTAGCGTTGCAAGCCGTTGCACGCGTTGAATCGGCGTGCATGGTGGAGCGTGCACGCGCTTGCACGGGCCCAGGTTCTTCGGGCAAATTAGCCGGATCGTGCGGAGACGCGAGGCGGGCACGCGACTTGCTGAGTCCCTGCACGAAAGCGAGGGATCATGCGTTGGCTTCGATTCTTGGTGTTTGGAACGGGGGCGTGGATGGTGGGTTGTGGCGGCAATTCGGGCGAGGGCGACAATCCGAACCCGAACCCTGCCCCGACCGCCTTCGACTACTGCGCGGTGCAGCACGAGGAGACTAGCGGCGGCGTGGAGGTGACCGTTTGTGACGAGCTCTACTCGGAAGCACCGTTCGTGCGTTTGCCGGAATCGACGAGCACGAAAGTGATCGCCGGCCTGCAACAATCGTCGTTCGTCACGGTGGACGGCGAGACGTTCCCGCACATGCAGAAAGGCACGAGCGCGGACCCCGAGCAGGATCGGCATGCAGTCGCCCTTTACGAGCTCACGCTCGAAGACGGCAAGCTGAAGAGCTTCGTCCCCGTGGTGCTGTTCGACGAGGCGCTGTTCGTAGAACCGTTCATGAACCGCGCGTTCGAAGGCACGGTCTCGAGGCGCGACGGCGAACAGTTCAGCGAGGAGACGACCTTACCGGTGCGCGTGGAGTTCTCGAGCGAGTCCGCCTCGAGCGCTCTCGGCTTCTCGGCGACCGGCACGATCGCGAACCTTCACGGCGGCGTCACGGCCGCGGACGGGAGCTGCATGCCGGCCCTCTCGGGCTACGGAGACGAGGCGCCGTTCGCCGAGCGGACGAGCGTCGAAATCATTGCTGGCCGAGCGCCGTGGATGCACGGCAACAACGACGACGAGTTCGTGTTCGACGTGATCGTGGACGGCGCTTCGATCGGCACGATGATGGCGCCCGAATGGTATCGTGGTCCGATCGATCTCGCGCGCGGCACGCTCGAGCCAGCCGGCACGTACGACGGCGTCGGGCACGGGACGCCAGGCTACATCCCTGAGTTCGAGCTCGAGCCCGTGGACGCGGGCGGCGAACCCTGCGAGTGACGCGAGCGAACGCCGCGCTACTTGAAGAACCCTTCGTTTTGCGCGGCGTTCAGCATCTGGTCCTTCTGACTCTGGGAGAAGTCACAGTTCGGGTAGTCGTAGAACGACGCGGACATGGGCGTGCCGTCGGTGGAGGACGAGTCAGGCAAGCCGAACATGTGGCCCATCTCGTGCACCATGCCGCCGTACCAACGGCTCATGGGCTCGTTGCGGAGCCCGGCCGCTCCGTCCGCGTCGTGCTTGGGCAGGCCGACCCAACCGCTCCCGCCGCCGCCGTTACCCGCGGCGCTGAACTCGACGATGATCTTCCAGCGCGAGTCGGGTCGATTGAGATCGAACTTCTCCTCGATCTCCGCCTCCGCGTGCTCGAGCGGCCACCAGTAGTCGTCGTTCGGATCGCTCGCGGGCGTCGTCGTGTACCAGTTCGCGTCGTGATCGCCGTCGACCACCTCCACCACCGGATCGTTGACCTGGAACGTCACCCCGAGCTGCTCGAGGTAGTACTTCTGCGCCTCGAGAACCACCGCCGCGATGCCGTCGGGGAATCGCTGGTCGAAAGGGACGTCCGTCGGGCGCAGGTAGAACACGCACACCGTCTTCATGCCGGGGACGAAAGGCCCCGACCCTGCGCTGCCGCCGGAACCCGCGGCGCCTGCGTTGCCCGCGGC
>JAEZYO010000333.1 GCA_023419055.1 Pseudomonadota bacterium
CTCCAGGCGCTGCATGCGGAGCTTTCGGCGCACGCGCTGGCGGTGTCGAAGCGGCCGAACGGAGGAGCTTTGCCTTCGTTCCACGAGCTCGTGGGGCGCTGGTTCACGCTCGCGGTGCCGGAGGAGCTTGCGGGCGCGGGGGTGCGTGAGATCGCCGGGGTGGGGCTCGAGCAGCTGGGCGGCAGTGAGCGCGAGGTGCGCGAGGTGCTGTCGCGCGGGAAGGCCTGTAGCTATCCGAGTAATCCCTGGACGGAGGCGCTCGGGACGACGGTGGCGGCGTTCGTGATGCGTTCGAAGGCGGAGGTGAGTGAAAAGCTCGCGGAGGCGGTGGCGAAGGCGCAGCGGGTGGATGCGATCGTTGGCACTCCTGGGGGTGAGACTGCCGGGCTCGTGCTCGATGTGACGCTCGATCTTCCTTCGCAGGGCGAGGCGTATGGCTCGTTCGTGGCAGCGCTCGATGAGGTGCGCTCGCGCTGTTGTTCGGCGGAGCTCGCTCGGTTTGCGGCGATGGCCCCGGAAGGTCAGGCGCGGGCGGGAGGGTCGCTGGAGACGGCGCGCACGTTGACGCCGAAGCTCGGAGCGGAGCCGCTCGACGCGGAACTCGCTCCGGTGGTGAGTGAGCTGCCGAAGGTGGCTGATTTGGCGCTCTGGGCGGGTCGGGTGGCGAGCTTCCTGGAGATCGCGCGCAAGTGGTACGGGTTCTTGTTCTTCGGGCGTCGAGGAGCTGCGCGCGGGGTGCTGGAGCGGTTCGGGCTGTCGCTGTCAGCCGAGACGGCCGAGCGCCTGAGCACGTTCCTCACGCGCTTGAAGGCGCGGGTGCTGCTGCAGGGAACGCTCGCGCAGCTGCGATCGGCGCCGAGCACGCGGCTCTTGCCCGACGCTGAGCTGACGAAAGCGGTCGGGGACTATGAGGTGATTTTCCGGGTGCTCGCCCTGGCGCGGGAAGATGCGCGCCTGCGAGCGAATCGGGCGCTGTTGCGGAACCTGCTGTCGAACGTGGAGCGGCACGAGGAGCTCAGGAACACGCTGGCGCGGCTCGCGGAGAGCGCGGTGGCGGTGCAGGGATTGAGCGACGCGCTCGAAGGCACGGGGCTGTTCCGCGCGGACAAGCGGACGAAGTTCCTGGTGGCGGCCTGTCGGGGCGAGCCGGTCTATCCCGAGCTCGCTGCGTTGATACAGCGGCAAGACAGCATCGAGCACGTGCTCCGCATCCAGGAGCGGTTGAAGAGCGTGCCTCCGCCGCTCTCGGTGGCGCTCGAGGGCTTGCTGGAGCTGGGTGCCGAAGAGGAGCCGGGTTGGACCGCGGTGCAGAAGGGGGTTCTGGCGGGGGTGATCGCGGCGCGGCTCGCGTCGGAGCCGGCGCTCTTGTCGACGGACGGAGAGCGGCTCAGGGCGAGCTACCAGCATTATCGCGAGCTCGAGGAGCGACGGAGGGCGCTCGGTCTGCAGGTGGTGCTGCATCGTTCGATCGAGCGACAGCGCGGGCGCCTGCTCGCGAGCACGGGCTCTCGGCTCAACACGCTGGGTGCAGACGTGCGGCGGCGGCTCGTGACTCGAGGTGAGCGCGCGATGCGCCTGCGGCAGGTGATCCAGCAGGGGGCCAGTATCGACGGCGGTGATCCGCTGTTCGATTTGCGGCCGGTCTGGATGGCGAGCCCGGAGGTGGTGGCGCAGCTGATGCCGCGCGCGCCGGTGTTCGACGTGGTGATTTTCGACGAGGCATCGCAGTGCCGCCTGGAAGAGGCGCTACCCGTGCTGACGCGCGCCAAGCGGGTGGTGATCGCGGGCGATCCCAAGCAGCTGCCCCCTACCCGCTTCTTCGAATCCGCGGTGACGGAGAGCCAGGAGAGCGACGCGGAGGGCGATCAGGAGCTGTTCGAGGAGCAGCAAGCCGAGACCGAAGATCTGCTGACGGCCGCGCTCAACCTGAGCATCGAGCAGGCGTACCTCGACGTGCACTACCGCTCGAGCAACGCGGACCTGATCGGCTTCTCCAACGCGAACTTCTACGACGCGCGGCTCCAGCCGATCCCCGCTCACCCCAGGAACTTCTCCGCGCTGCCGCCGCTGCGGCTGCTCCACGCCAGGGGCACTTACGACAAGCGCGCGAACATTCAAGAGGCGCGCCAGGTGGTGGCGGTGGTGAAGGAGCTCCTCGCCCAAGAGTCGCCGCCCTCGATTGGCATCGCCTGCTTCAACCTCACCCAGCGGGATTGCATCAATGAGGCGCTCGCCGACGCGGCCGAGGAGGACCCGGAGTTCGGCGCCAGGCTGACGGAAGCTCGCACCCGCGTGGGCAAAGCCTCGTTCGAGGGCCTGTTCGTCAAGAACCTGGAGAACGTGCAGGGCGACGAGCGCGATCACATGATCATCAGCACCACTTACGGCCCCGACCCGGCGGGCAAGTTCTATCGGCGCTTCGGGCCGCTCGCGCAGGCGGGCGGTGGGCGGCGCCTGAACGTGCTGGTCACTCGCGCGCGCCAGCAGGTGCACATCGTCACGTCCATCCCCGCGGCGGAGTATCGCTCGAAGCAGGTGATCCCGGACGGCAAGCAGCCGAACGGCGCGCTCCTGCTCTACGCCTACCTGAACTACGCCGAGTACCTCGAGAGCGCCTACGCCGAAGAGGCGAGCCGGCGCACCACCCGAGCCACGCTCCGCACCCCCGAGTGCCGCGTGCACGAGAGCACGACCCCGTCCGAGCTCGCGGTCGCGCTCGGCCAGGACTTGCAGGAGCGTTACGGCATCGGCAGCGAGGTGCACTGGGGCAATGAGGGCTTCGGGATCGACGCGGTGCTCGCCCACCCTGCCAAGCTCAACGACGTGACCATCGGCGTGATTTGCGACGGCACTCGCTTTCCCAAGGCGCCCGACCCCGTGCAATGGGACGTATTCAGACTCGAGGTGCTGAAGTCGCAGGGCTGGGAGCTGTCACGCGTGTGGTCGCCGCAGTTCTTCCGCGATCCCGAGGGCACGCTCCGCAGCATTCAAGCCCACGTGGAGAAGGTGCTGGAGGGAGAGAGCAAGGCGAGCGCGCCAGAGGTGCGGAGTGAGGCCACGGCGGTGAATTGAGCGGGGCGTGTGTTTTCGAAGTGAGCCTATTCGGCGTGCGCCGCGTGGCCGTCGGCCGATCGCTGCAAGCTGGGAAGATCATCCAGATCCTCGTCCCAAGAGAGGGGCAAACCCTGGAGCCCACCGGGCAACCAACCGTCGGCGTCCTTGACGACGGAGGCCACGGCTGGATCTTGGTGAACCCGGTCCAGGTTCACCCAGCGAAACTCGTCGGGAGGCAGGCGGCTCAAGCACTCCCTGGGGTGAGCTCGGAAGCGAAGTGAATAGCAGCGAGCCTCGTATCGAGTCGGGACGCCCACGGACGCGGAACGGACGGGCCCCCACTCGCGATGGCCCACTTCTCGCTCAACTTCCACCTCACTGCCGTACTGGAGCGGCGCCATCTCCTCGGCCACCTCGCGAGCTGCGGCAGCCTTCCAACTCTCGTCCCAAGGCTCGACGTGCCCTCCGACCAGGCTCCAATCTCCCCATTTTTTGTGGGCGTTCAGGAGCAAGTAGTCGACACCGCGGACCCGCAGCTTGGCCAGGACGTACGCGACGTTGGACCTCCTTATAGGGCTGTTTTCGTGGGTCAAGGGAACCACCGCTGCGTGAGAAACTCTTGAGACCAGCTCTCCAACGTATACCCCTTCAACGCGCCGCCGTCTGGCGTCAATTCGTCCGGTCCCACGAAGGCGTTCTTGGTGGAGCGCCCCCTTCCGTTGGTCTTGAAGTCCCTCTCGTTCAGAAAGGACTTGACGGTCTCGTCCACCGGAACCTTGAAAACGGCTCCCAGGTGTTGGGAGTCCGGACCGGGCATCCAGACGAAACCTCGCGGCTCGCCGTTGGCAGCTACCGAGCCCAAGTGAAGATCGCCTCGAAGGCGTTCGGCAAGCTGCGCCTTGAGCTCATCGAGCGAAAGTGACTCGCTGCTTCCGCGTGTGACGTGACAGCCTCGCCACAGCATCGCAGTTTGATCCCTCGGAGCCTTCACTTCTTCGCGAAGTCGCTGACGTTTGCTGAGAAACATCTTGTCGCCACACGTTTGCACGCCGCAGGCCAAGAGTTGAACGAGGTCATCCCTCTCTTCGACCTCGGAGCGGGGCTCCCAGCGCACCCCGGCAGCGAGCGGCTCCCATCCGTCGCTCCATGAGATCGTCTTTTGAGGAATCAGCTTCTCTACGAGCGCTCGTTCGACGACGGCAATCCTCGGATCGGCCCATGTGCGAGCCTTCAACAAGACGTGGCGTATCAGGCCGATTGCGGCTTCCTTCGGTTCCCCTTCGTTGGTGATGGCGGTCAACTCGAACCACTGCTGCTCTTGTTCGCGTAGCGCCCCCATCACGCGGTTGAACTTCCGAAGGCTTGGTTCGTTCATGACCGAACCGTTGCGGGGGCGTAGTCGCCCCCTATTCTCGCGGTCCATGGCGGTCCCAGGTTCCACCTGCACGAGCACGACACTATCGATCAGCCGACGCCATCGCTGTAGCTTGACGAACTCGCTGAAGACGGCCCCTTCCTCGAAAGAGACATGCTTGTCCTCGAGCTGCATTTTCAGCCAAATCAAAGCATCGAAGAGACCTCGATCCAGAATGATCAGATCATGGTCTCGGTCTACCGCGTCGAGCAACCCCGCCAGCATCGTGCCCGTAGTCCACGTATTGAAGAAAAAGTGTCCCTTCATCGGGAGAGGGCACTCCCCCGCTCGCTCGCGCATCACGTGGACGCGCCATCCGCAGTGGCGAAAGAAGCTGTCGGTCTGACCAATGAGTGTCGTCTTACCCGCCTTGGGAGTCCCCGTTAGCTCAAGGACGAAGGGCCGCCTGGCTTGGCGTCGAAGAATGCGCTTGACCGCCTCGGCTTCCGCTTCGACGGCTTCGATTTCCTTATCAATGCTCAATCGCCCCTCCTGTTCCAGGGGCGAATTTGCTCGAATCGAAGCAACTTCGCAACCGCAAACCAAGCTCAGAAGTTGAAGACAGGGGTCGCTCGGCAGCCGTCATTGGTGCTCCTAGCAAAGAGACACCGCCTCGCGGGCGAGCCGACGAAATCCTGGTACTCTGCGCGACGTGGCAAGGAGGATAGGCACCACATCGAGGAGGAGCCCGTCGCCCTGGCGTTCCATTGCGCCGTTCTTGATGGTGGGCGTGGCGTGGGCAGGCTGCTCGAACACCGAATCGCCAGGTCTCGGTCCGGGCTCGGACATGGGGGGCAGTTCCGGCGCCGCTTCGAGCGGGGGCACCGCGGGCAACAGCTCCGTCATTGTCGATCCTTCACCCGAGGGAGGCGCGGGCGGAGAGAGGGATCCTTCCGTCTGCGCGGACGTGGAGGTGAAGGTGACGCGGACCATCCCCACCCTCGCGCTCCTCATCGAGCAATCGAACGGCATGGATCAACCTCTCGAAGAGGGGAAGGAGCTCACGCGCTGGGACGCGCTGAAGGAGGTGCTGCTCGGGGAGAGTGGCGTCATCGCGGCGCTCGAGCGCGACGTGCGGCTCGGCGTGGTCCTGTACGGAAATCCGCCGCCGTACTTCCCAGAGTGCCCCGAGCTCACGGAGGCGAGTCAGATCGAGCTCACCGGGCCCGCCTGCGAGGCATTCATGGAACGGGAGCACGAGCTCCGCGCGAGCTTCCCGTGCGACGTGGTCGTGGTGCGCTGAGTCGGCTCGCGTCGCTCGCTCGGCAAAGAGTCGCTCTCAGTCGCAATCCGCGCAGCCGAGGGGACAGGTGCCGTCGACCGGCGCGACGCACTCGGGAACCGCGGCGCCCATCGTGCGCATGCAGCAGATCTCGCCGGCTCCGCAGCAGGCGCCTCCACAGCAGGTCTCGCCGTTGTCACACGTGGTGGAGCAGGGCTGCGCGACGCAGGAGCCCGCGCAAAACGGGGTGTCCCCTTCGCACTCGACCCCGCACATCCCGCAGTTGAACGGATCGTTCGCTCGGTTCACACATTGACCGTCGCAGCACGAGAAGCCTTCGCAGTCGAAGTCATCGATGCAGTTCATCGGAGGAGCGCCGCCGCTGCCCCCGCCTCCACCAGCGCTGCCGCCCTGTCCCGCGGAGGTTCCGCCGTCGCCGGCAGCCCCGCCGGACGATTGCCCTGCGCTCCCGCCGCTCCCTGCGTTGGAGGTGCCCCCGACTCCGCCCGTGGTTCCCGCGCTCCCGCCTTTTCCACCGCTCGTGTTGCCCGCGGCGCCTCCGTTCCCCGTGGAGGATGAGCCGCCTGGAGAGCCCGACTGCCCTGCCGTCCCTCCGCTTCCACCCGCCCCGTCGTCCCCGTCATCGTCCGAGCAGGACCAGAGAATCAGAGAAAGAAAGAGTGAGAGCGCCAGCGTGGGCCATCGGCCGCCATGTCCTCGCCTCCTGATCTCCTCCATGGGCGCCACCGTACCTGTCCCTGAATCGCGCGGCAAGCGACGTGAAACGCGCCTCTCCTGGCTCTACTTCACGAGCGACATGGAGGACCGCTGCTAGGCGGCGCGATCAGGCTTTTCGGTCAAGCAGCGCAAGGCGGCTCTCAGCACCTGTTCGCAGGTTCGAGCTTCGGTGTCGTCGACCGAGACCCGCGCCAGCGCATTCCTGGCCTGCTTCTCGCTGAAGCCCTGCCCTACGAGCGCCGAGAACACCTTGGCCGCGACGTCAGTTCGAGCCGCATCGGGCGCGCTTCCGTAGGTGGTGCCGTCCGCGTGACGGAACACCAAGCCCTTGGACGGTGAGCCTTGGACCCTGAGCTTTCCGAGATGCAGCGCTCGATGGTGCGCTGCGCAGAGCGTGATCAAGTTGTCGTCCTCGTGGTCTCCTCCTTCCTCTCGTGCATTCAGGTGGTGCATATCCACGAAGGTCCCGTGCCGGCAACCGGGCACCCCACAGCGCCCTCCGTCTCGTCGCAGCACTCGGCGCCGCACCGCCGGTGGGATCGTTTGGCTGGCGCGAGCGCCCACATGGGCGCCCGACACCGCCCCGACCTCCTGCGCATCGCAACGCGCCATTTCGACGATCTCGGGTTCGACGGGCAGGAGCTCACCAGCGCCCTGCTGAAACCCTTGGCCGCAGTGATCGCAGGTCGTGATCGCGAGCTGATAGCTTGCGCGGCCGTCGTCGGACGGTCCCTGCAAGATCTCGCGCGCCATCGAGAGCAAGAGCGCATCGTCGTCGAGCGGCTGCGCGCTCTTTCGGCGAAGATGAGCGACCGCCTCGCGGAAGCTCGCGAACGTCTCGGCGTTGACCTCGAAGCGCAGCACGTGACGGTGCAGCTCAGGTCGCACCGGATCGCCAGGGCGATCTCCCGGTTTTCGCCCTGAAACCAGCTTCTCCACCTGGCGTACCGTCTTACCGCGCGTGGCTCGCAGCCAGTTCTCTTCGGTTCCAGCCGTGGCCACGCGAGTGAGCTCTCGCGCCGCCGACCAGCTGAGCTCACCGTCACGCAGCGCTCGATTCACCTCGGGTAGGCTTTCGAGCGCCCGTGCGGTCCGGAGCTTCTCTTCCGTCACTCGGCGCTTGTATCCGAAGAGGCGCTCGACATACTCGGCGAAGCTCGCGTACCCGAGCTCCCGATGCGCGCGGCATCGAAACGCCCTCAAGAGCGCGGTGCCCTCTTCCCCGTCG
>JAEZYO010000407.1 GCA_023419055.1 Pseudomonadota bacterium
GAGGGACTCTCCCTCTACCCACTCCATCGACATCCACATCACGCCTTCGTGCTCGCCCACGTCGTAGATCTTGACGACGTTGGGGTGCTTGATGGCGCGCACGAGGCGGACCTCGTCGATGAACATCGTGACGAACTCGGGTTCGTCCGCGAGCTCGGGCAGCATCGCTTTCACGGCGACTAGACGGTCGTCTTGCTGGGTGTGCTCGCGCGCTACCCAGACCGTCGCCATCCCACCCCGACCGATGCGAAGCACGAGCTCACAATATCCAAGCTTGGATCCTTGCGTGAGGTCGTCTGACATCTAGGGAACTGAAATCGGTTTCATGCTCGGGCTCGTTCCCGAGGTCGGGACCGACGCCGTGGAGCGACGCTCCCCACGGACTTTTTGCACGATCACGAGGCAGAGCGCCACCCTCACGAGAGGCAGCGACGAGCAGCCGATCGCAGCGCCGGGCGGCAGGCCGGGAACGGTGACTACACCCAGCAGACCGAAAGGCAACAAAGGTGTATACGGGTGCCGGGAAGTATCAAGAAATGGCCAGTCTTCGCGAGCAACTCGGTTCGGGCGACAAACGTAACGCTGTCATCGACGACGCCTTGAAGGTCCTGGATCAGGAGGTCGACGATCGCAGCGGCATTACAGGGCTCGCCATCAAGGGCGCCTACAAGGTAGTAAAAGGCATCAAGCCGGGCTTTCTGCGCGAAGTCGTCGAAGCGATGCTCGACGACTTCTTGGACGCGATCGACCCGGTCTATCAAGAAGCGGCAGAGAAGAAGAAGCCCGCGGGCCAGCACCTGATCGACAATCAGGGGCGTGTCGCGGACGCGCTCCTCGCGGTCACCGATCGTCGCGCGCAACAGGCCCAGCGCCAGGTCGTGCGTAGCGCCTACGACAAGCTTCGACCCATGGCGAAGAAGCAGGTCGAGCAAGCTGCGCCACGCCTCGCGAAGCTCCTCGAGAAGCACGCGGCAAGTACGGCTTAGCCGCACGCGCCCTCTGGCTTCGTGCGACCGGCCTCGCCGGTTCGTCTTGGACGCAGGCCTCGTGCGCGGCCCGTGATCAGATCTTCCGAGACTCCTACGGCATAGGGGCCGGGCTGCGGCGGCCGGGCTCTGGCCAACGCGGCCAGGGCCGCCCTGCAGCAGGGTCCGGTAGGTTCGGGCTCCGGCGAAACGACGCGCCGCGGCGCACCCTCCGGGGAGCAGGAGGCGCCCCTTTGAGGGAGCATTTCGGCTAACCGGGCCCGCCTCGGGCGGGTACACTCCGCCGCGCGCGCGTAAGCGACCAAGCGGCCGGCCAACTTTCCCATTTTCCTATCGGTTTGCTTGACAATCTGTCCGCTGGGGCAAAGATTTCCCCACTTTTTCGCGAAGTACCTACTCATGACCACCACCCCCTCTACCGGCGCTCCTCGTGAAGTGATCCGTGGCGCCGTAGTTCGCTTCGCCGGGGACTCCGGCGACGGCATGCAGGTCACCGGCGATCAGTTCACGGTCGCTGCCGCGCTGGCAAGAAACGATCTCGCAACCTTCCCGGACTTCCCAGCGGAGATTCGGGCGCCTGCGGGCACCACCTACGGTGTCTCCGGCTTCCAGATTCACTTCTCTTCGGACGATGTCTTCACTCCTGGGGATGCTCCCGACGTTCTCGTCGCGATGAACCCCGCCGCCCTCCGCACGAACCTGCGCGACCTGAAGAAGGGCGGCCTCCTCATCGTCAACTCGAGCGCGTTCAACGCGCAGAACTTGAAGAAGGCGAGCTACGAGGTGAGCCCGCTCGAAGACGGCTCGCTCGACGCCTACAGGCTGGTGGCGATCGACATCGCCAAGCACACGCTCGCCGCCGTCAAGGAGACGGGGATCTCGACGAAGGAGGGCAACCGCTGCAAGAACTTCTGGACCCTGGGTCTGATGTTCTGGATCTACGGCCGCCCCCTCGAGCCCACCGTCAAATGGATCGAGAGCAAGTTCGCCAAGCGCCCGGATTTGGTGCAAGCGAACATCACGGCGCTCAAGGCCGGCCACGCCTTCGGCGAGACGACCGAGGTGGCGCAGTACCGCTACGAGGTACCTGCCGCGCCGGTCGAGAAGGGCGAGTACCGCAACATCGGCGGGAACACCGCGACGGCGCTCGGCTTGGTCGCAGCGGCCGAGCTTTCGGGGCTGCCGCTGGTCCTCGGCGCGTACCCGATCACCCCTGCCAGTGACGTGCTGCACGAGCTCAGCAAGTACAAGCAGTATGGCGTGACCACCGTCCAGGCCGAGGACGAGATCGCGGCGATCTGCGCGGCCATCGGCGCTTCGTACGCCGGCAACCTGGGCGTCACGAGCACCAGCGGGCCGGGCATGGCGCTCAAGACAGAGGCGATTGGTCTCGCGATCGCGGTCGAGCTACCGCTCGTCATCGTCGACATCCAGCGCGGCGGACCGAGCACGGGCTTGCCCACCAAGACCGAGCAGGCAGACCTCCTGCAAGCGGTCTACGGCCGCAACAGCGAGGCGCCGCTCTGCGTCCTTTCGGCCTCGTCTCCCGGTAACTGCTTCTACATGGCGATCGAGGCCGCGCGCATCGCCCTCAAGTACATGACCCCCGTCATCCTGCTGACGGACGGCTACCTCGCCAACGGCGCCGAGCCCTGGAAGATCCCCGACGTCACGAAGCTGCCGAAGATCGAGGTCAAGTTCCGCACGGACCCGGAGGGATTCCACCCGTTCTTGCGCGACGAGGCCACGCTGGCGCGAAACTGGGCGATCCCCGGCACTCCCGGGCTCACGCACCGCATCGGCGGACTCGAGAAGGACTACAACTCGGGCCACATCTCTTACGCCCCGGACAACCACGAGCGCATGACGCGGGTCCGCGCCGCGAAGGTCGCGGGCATCGCTCAAGACATCCCCGACCAGCAGATCGAGGTGGGTGAAGACAGCGGCAAGCTGCTCGTCCTCGGCTGGGGCTCGACCTACGGCGCGCTCCGTGAAGCGGTTCAGCGCTGCCGCCAGCGCGGCCTCAGCGTGTCCCACGCTCACGTGAACTACATCAACCCCTTCCCCAAGAACCTGGGCGAGCTGATGAGCCGCTTCGAGCGCGTGCTCGTCCCCGAGCTCAACATGGGTCAGCTGGTGAAGCTCATCCGCAGCACCTACCTCGTGCCGGCCGAGAGCTTCCCCAAGGTCCAGGGGCAACCGTTCAAGATCGCGGAAATCGAAGAGCGCATCCGCCAGATGCTGGAGAGCTGAGAGAGCCATGTCCAACGTGATCGAGCCCGAGCGACTGACCAAGAAGGACTTCGAGACCGACCAGGACGTGCGCTGGTGCCCCGGCTGCGGCGACTACGCGATCCTCGCGAGCGTGCAGAAGGTGATGCCGGAGCTCGGCTTGCCGCGCGAGCGCATCGTCTGGGTGAGCGGCATTGGCTGCAGCAGCCGCTTCCCGTACTACATGAACACCTACGGGTTTCACACCATCCACGGCCGCGCGCCCGCGTTCGCGACCGGCATCAAGGTAGCGAACCCCGAGCTTAGCGTGTGGCTCGCGACCGGCGATGGCGACGGGCTCAGCATCGGTGGCAATCACCTGATGCACTGCTTGCGTCGCAACGTCGACATCAAGATCCTGCTCTTCAACAACCGCATCTACGGCCTCACGAAGGGCCAGTACTCGCCGACCAGCGAGTTCGGGAAGATCACGAAGAGCACGCCCGGCGGCTCCGCTGACCAGCCCGTGGATCCCGCGAGCTTCGCGCTCGGCTGCAACGCGAGCTTCGTCGCGCGCTCGGTCGACACCGACGCGCCGCATTTGACGGACGTCCTCCGCCGCGCGGCCTCGCACGTCGGCACGGCGTTCATGGAAATTTACCAGAACTGCCCCGTCTTCAACGACGGCGCGTTCGACTCCTTCGTGGAGAAGACCTCCAAGGCGGATCGCCAGGTGCGCGTCGAGCACGGAAAGCCCCTCCTCTTCGGCGCGAACCGGGAAAAGGGCCTGCGCCTGAACCCGAAGAAGCTCTCGCTCGAGGTGGTCAAGCTCGGCGAGGACGGGATAACGATCGACGACGTCGCGGTGCACGACGAGACCAACCCCATGCTCGCTTCGATGCTGGCGCGCATGACCTACCCGGAGTTCCCCGTGGCCGTGGGCGTGCTCTTCGCCGAGCGCCGCCCGACGTACGACGGCACGCTCGGCGCGCAGCAGCGAGCGGCCAAGGAGCGCTCCGGCGCGCCGGATCTCGCCAAGCTGCTCCGGGGCAACAACACCTGGACCATCTGAGACAGCGTTGTCGAGGCGCGGGTCGCTCGCGTTGCTCGTCACGCTCACCGTGGGCTGCGGCTCGCCCCCGTCGCGGCCCACCGCTCCGCCATCGTTCGTGATCGCTCCCGTGTCCGAGGACACGACCCGGTCGGCAGAGAGCGCCGAGGCGGCCGCTCCGCCGTCGCCGGCGCGCCCGAGCCTGGAAGCCGTGGCCGGGGAGTACGAGAGCGAGCTCTGGAGCAACGGCGAACTCCGTCCGGGCAAGACCAAGTTTTTTCCTGACGGGACCGGGACCTATACCTTCCTTCAGGAACAAGTGGAGTACCCAGGGATGCTCAGGGACTGCGGGCTCAGCGGTCTCCGGGTGACCTGCGTCTGGGAGGACGACTTCGGGGCAGGTCGGGTTACGTTCACCTTCGACGACTTGGGGCGCGAGTTTTCGGGGAGCTGGTCGGCTACGGGGGGAGAAGACGACCCCCACCCTTGGCGCGGCGTCCGAGCGGGCGAGTAAGGCGCTTCCGCCGCGGAGATGTGCTAGGAGGCGGCCCATGGGAAGTCCTCAAGATCCGCGTAGCCGTCGCCGCGAACGCGAGCGCCGCGCCAAGAAGAACCTCGATTTCGAAGCCAAGCGTGCCCAGGAGAACGCCGAGGCCGCCAAACCGAAGGCGCCTGCCAAGAAGGCGACCTGACCGAAGCTCCCGTCTACCGCTGTCAGGTCTGCGGGGCGCCCGTGGAAGCGCGCGCCCGGCATTGCCGATTCTGCGCGAGCGCAGTCGCCACCGTGCGCTGCGCCGGCTGCTTGACGATGAACGCGTCGGATGCGCTTTGCTGCTCCGGCTGCGGGCGAGAGCTCGATCTCTCACTCCCTAGCCGGAAAGTCAGCGAAGCGTGTCCGCGCTGCGGGTCCAAGCTCGACGCCATCCACCACGAGCGCGGGCTGGCCCTCGACTGTTCGGACTGTGGCGGGCAGTTCGCCGAACACTCGCTGCTGAAAGACCTCTTACGGAGCCGGGTGCGCGTGGGCGCTCTGATGAAGAGCCGCCCTCGAAAGGTCGAGCTCAGCATGGGGCCGGTCAAGTACCTCCCCTGCCCCCAATGTGGTGAGTTCATGAACCGCCGAAACTTCGGCGGCACGAGCGGCGTAGTAGTCGACGTTTGCCACGTGCACGGCACCTGGTTCGATGCGGGAGAGCTCGCGGCCGTGCTCGCTTTCGTCGAGAGCGGTGGCCCGCTGGAAGCGAAGCTTCCCGTCGCCACCGCGCGCCCGGCGGTCGGATTGGGCGCTCTCACGCGCACCGAACGGGACGAATGGAGCCTCGCGGAAGCGGCGCTCGAGCTCCTCGCGTTCGTCGTCGACATCGCGACCGACTGAGCGCTCTCGCGAAGAAACCCGCGAGATCCGGTAACAACGCCCGTCTTGTCGGGAACTTGGGCGGTCGTACCCGCGGGGTCGCTCGCGCCCCGCCCACCATTGTGGTCGACAATCCCACCGAGTGTGCTCAAATTTCGGGCGGCCATGCCGCCCGAGAAACGGAACGACGAGGAACGTGACGACGAGCTGGTCGTGGAGGAGCGCCCGCGGGTCTCCCAACCACGACGCTACGTGGTCGTGTTCCACAATGATGATTACACGACGATGGAGTTCGTCGTGCACGTGCTGCAGAAGTTCTTTCACATGGACGAGACCGAGGCCACGCAGGTGATGCTGCAGGTCCACCACAAGGGGTACGGCATCGTCGGCGTCTTCACCCGCGACGTGGCCGAGACCAAGGTCTCTCAAGTGATGGATTACGCCAAGGAGCATGGGCACCCGCTCAAGTGCACGGCGGAGCCAGAAGGATTCGGAGAGGACTCGTGAAGGTCAGCGCTGAAGTCGAAATCGCTTGTTCGCTCGCTTTGCGCGAAGCCGTGAGGCGAAGGCACGACGTCATGGCGGTCGAGCACCTGCTCTACGCCCTCCTCCACGACGAGGAGACGTCACGCGTCGTGCGAAAATCCGGCGGAAACGTCGAGAAGCTCAAGAGCCTGCTCGACGACATCCTCGAGCGGGAGTTCCCGAAGCTGCCGGGGTCTGCTCAGACGCAGCCCAACCCCACGCGCGGCTTCCAGCGCGTGCTCCACCGCGCCGCGCTCCACGTACAGTCGAGCGGGAAAGACGAGCTCAAGGGCCAGAACGTCCTCATCGCCATCTTCGCCGAGTCGGACTCGCACGCCGTCCAGGCCATGAACGAGGTCGGCCTCACGCGCTTCGACGTCGTCAACCACGTGTCGCACGGCGTGGACAA
>JAEZYO010000432.1 GCA_023419055.1 Pseudomonadota bacterium
GGCGCGCCCCACGCGGTCGCCGACCGCGTTTGAACCGCGAAGGCGCTGAGAGCGCCATGGCTCGCGGATATTTTTTTGTTGGGTCGCGCGGGGTGTAACCATCGCAGACGGAGCGGTCTCGCGGGCGGCGAGTTCGGGCGGTGATCGTCCGAACCTTTGGCACGACAGTCAGCAAGCCGAACGCTGGCTTGCTGCATGGAGCCGGCGTCGAGCCTGGGCGACCACGAGGTCACCGAGACGGAACCTGGGCGACCGCGAGGTCACCGAGACCGCGAGGTCACCGAGACCGTCAAGGTGACCGGGCGAGGCGTTGAGGAGGCCGTCCGAGCTTCGGCTCTGAAGCTCTCAACCTTTGGCGACCTTGGCGTCTTGGCGGTTCAAACCTGCGATCGTCGTGCGCTCGCGTTGCGGGCGAAGTGTGCGGAGGTGACGAGCAGTTTTCCGGGTCGCGCGAGGTGTGCGCATCGCTGACGTCGCGGTCTCTGGCGAACGCGACGGCGGGAGACTTCGAGCGAGGCCGATGGTTCCACCTCGAGCTCGGTCCACCAAAAGATCAGCGATTCAGAACGTTCTGGCTCGTGAACCCTCGGCGTTCATGGCGTCCTGGCGGTTCAAAGACAGAGAACGCGGGTTCGCGAGGCATGGCGTTCAGGCGTCTTGGCGGTTCGATCTCCGATCGCGTGCGGTGCGAGGTGTGCGCATCGCTGACGGCGCGGTCTCTGGCGAAACGCGACGGCGGGAGACTTCGAGCGAGGCCGATGGTTCCACCTCGAGCTCGGTCCACCCAAAAAAAGGCAGACCGAGCCAGGTCGGGAGGACGCGCGGCTCAGCCGAGCTCGTCGGCGAGCGTTTGCGCGTCGACGAGGTGCGCCTCTTGTCGCTTGAGCTGAGCGAGCTGCTCGCGCGCTTCGGCCACGACCTCGGCGGGAGCGCTCTCGACGAACTTCGGGTTCGCGAGGCGCTTCTCCATCACCTCGATGTCCTTCTTCACCTTCTTGAGCATGCGCTCGACGCGCTCTTTCTCCTTCTTGCCGTCGACCAGGCCGAGCAAGCCGACCATCACCTCCACGTCGCCGGCCACGCTGACGACGGTGCCGCGCGGGCGCTCACCGCCGGGCGCTTCGATCTTGAAGGAGTCGGTGATCACGAGGCGCTCGATCACGACGCGCTGCTGCTCGAGGAGCTCTCGAACGGCAGGGTCTGCGGCGCGGAGCTCGAGCGGGACCTTCACGGTGCGCTCGAGGCCGTGCTCGCTGCGCACGCTGCGGGCTGCGCCGATCGCGGCCATCACGACGTTCATGCGCCGCTCGGCGTCCGCGTCCTCGCGCCCGTCCGCCGCCGTGGGGTACGGCGCGAGCGCGATCGAGATCGGGCGACCTTCGGGGCGCGGCAGCTTCTGCCAGAGCTCCTCGGTGATGAAGGGCATGTACGGGTGCAGGGCGCGGAGCGCGCTCTCGAGCACGTGCGCGAGGGTGGCTCGCGTCTCGGCCTTCTCGGCCTCGGTTCCGCTCGCGAACACCGGCTTCGTGATCTCGAGGTACCAGTCGCAGAGCTCGTCCCAGAAGAAGTGGTAGAGCGCGCCCGAGCCCTCGTCGAGCCGGAACTCGTCGATGTTCTTGGTGCTCGCCGTGACGGCCGCGGCCAGGCGCGAGAGGATCCAGCGGTTCGGCAAGAGCGCGGGCGACTCCGGCGGCTTGCCGCTCGGCCTCTCGCTCTCCACGTAGGTGAGCGCGAAGCGCGTCGCGTTGTAGATCTTGTTGCAGAAGCGGCGGTAACCGTCGATGCGCGCGGGCGAGAGCGCGATGCGCTTGGCCTGCGGCGAGTAACTGCACAGGGTGAATCGGAGCGCGTCGGCGCCGTAGGCAGCGAAATGCGCGCCCATCTGCGCGGTGGAGGGGTACGCCTTCTTGAACTTGGCGAGCGCCTCCTCGAGCGGCGCGTCGGGCAGCGTCTTCTTCACGACCGCCTCGAACTCGGCGCCGTGGATGAGATCGAGCGGGTCGAGCGTGTTGCCCTTGACCTTGCTCATCTTGTCGCCGGTCTCGTCGACGACCATGCCGTGGAGCAGGACGCGCTTGAACGGCACCTCGCCCATGAAGTGGAGGCCCATCATCATCATGCGCGCGACCCAGAAGAACAGGATGTCGTAGCCCGTCTCCATGTCGCTCGTCGGGTAGAAGCGCTCGAGGGCGACCGTCTTCTCCGGCCAGCCCAGGGTCGAGAACGGCCAGAGCCCGCTCGAGAACCAGGTGTCGAGCACGTCCGGATCCTGCTCGAGCTTCGAACCCTGGCACTTCGGGCAGCTCGTCGGGTCCTGTCGCGAGACGATGATCTCTCCGCAGTCGCGGCAGTAAAACGCCGGGATCTGGTGCCCCCACCAGAGCTGGCGCGAGATGCACCAGTCCTGGATGTTGGTGAGCCAGTGCTCGTAGGTCTTCACCCACTCTTCGGGCACGATCTGCGTGCGCCCGTCGCGCACCGCCGCGAGCGCGGGCTCGGCGAGCGGCTGCATGCGGGTGAACCACTGGGTGCTGATGATGGGCTCCACGACCGTGCCGCTGCGATCGCAGCGCGGCAGCTGGAGCACGTGCGGCTTCACGCCGCGCTCGAGGCCCTTCTCCGCGAGCGCCTTCTTCACGGCGCTCCGCGCCTGCTTCACGCTGAGCCCGGCGAAGCCCGCCGCCTGCGAGTTCAGCGTGCCGTCGAGGTTCAGGATGTTGATCTCCTCGAGCCCGTGGCGCTTGCCGGTCGCGAAATCGTTGAAGTCGTGGCCGGGCGTGACCTTCACCGCGCCGGTGCCGAACTGCATGTCCACGAGCACGGCGTCCGTGATGATCGGGATCTCGCGATCGACGAACGGGTGCTTGAGCTTCTTGCCGTGGAGGTGCTTGTAGCGCGGGTCGTCCGGGTGCACGGCGACCGCGGTGTCGCCGAGCATGGTCTCGGGGCGCGTGGTCGCGACGACGAGCTCGGTCGCGCCCGCCGCCGGGTCGGGGTCGATCACCTGGTAGGCAAACTCGTAGAGCTCGCCGTTGTTCGGCTCGCTCACCACCTCGAGATCGCTGAGCGCGGTGCGGCAGTCGGAGCACCAGTTGATGAGCCTGGTGGCGCGGTAGACGAGCCCCTCTTCGTGCAGGCGCACGAACGCCTCGCGCACGGCGCGCGAGAGATCGGGATCCATGGTGAACTTCAGGCGCTCCCAGTCCGCGGAGCAGCCGAGCACGCGCATCTGCTCGGCGATGCGGCCCCCGCTCTGCTCCTTCCACTGCCACACGCGCTCGACGAACTTCTCGCGCCCGAGATCGTGGCGGCTCTTGTTTTCACGACGGAGCTGGCGCTCGACCACCGTCTGCGTGGCGATGCCGGCGTGATCGATGCCCGGCTGCCAGAGCACGTTCAGGCCCTGCATGCGCTTGTGGCGGACGAGCACGTCCTGGATGGTGCCGAACAGGGCGTGCCCCATGTGGAGCGAGCCCGTCACGTTCGGCGGCGGCATCGCGACCGTGTAGACGGGTCGCGTGTCGTTCGGGTCGAGGCTCGCGCGGAACACGCCGTGCTCGAGCCAGAAACCGTACCAACGGGGCTCTACGCTCGCAGGCTCGTAGGCCTTGGGAAGCTCGCTCATGGCGCGGCAGGGTAGTCCAAACCGCGCCTTGCGCTAGCGGCTGACTACTCGCTCGTCAGGCGGCGAATCTCTTCCTTGATGAGCGCTTCGGCCAAGGTCGGAACGACCTCCCAGACGACGCGCTCCACCACCTCGCGCGACAGCGCGAGCACCGCGTCCGCCTGATCCCGCGACAGCCCGAGCCCACCCAGCTTTTGGGCCAGTTCCGAGCCATTGCTCGTGAGCGCGGCGACGGCGGGCGCCACGGCTGCAGCCGCAGGTGGGGCC
>JAEZYO010000472.1 GCA_023419055.1 Pseudomonadota bacterium
CGGCGCGGCGGCGGGCCGCGCGGCGGGGGCGCACCCGGCCCGGCCCGCGTCCAGCGCTGGTTGGTGCGCGTCCTCGGCGCATAGGTCTCGAAATGAATCATCGAGCTTCCGCCGGGATTGACGCCCACGTACGCGATGACGTCCCCCGCGCGGACGTTGCTCCCCACGCGCAGGCCATTTCGAGTCAAGGAGTCGGGAGCCACCTCGCCGTAGTTGACGACCACGGTGCCGTGATCGACGAGCAGCGCGTAGGTCGTCTTGGTCTCGCCGCAGCAGAACGGATAAAAGCCGAGAATGCGGCCGTCCGTGATGGCAACGACCGGATCCCCCCCGTTCGCGTAGAGGTCGATGCCCACGTGATAGCGCGCCCCTCCGCCCCGGCTCGCGAGGAAGCGGCGCGAGCGGTTCGCGCCGACGAAGGCGCCGTCCTCTGCCTGATAGTTGACCTCCCGGCTGCGCGGGTGCGACGTGACGATCGGCCAATAGCTTCCTGCCGGCGGCGCGGGAGCGAACGGCGCGGGATCTCCGGGCAGCACGGCCCGCGGCGGCGGTGAGGCCTCATCCGGATAGTCCTCGTCGTACGTTTCGCTCGCGAGATCCTCGACGGCGCGCGCCTCGCACGCCTCGCAAGCTTCGTGGGCCTCGTGACCGCCGCGAGCTTCGAGCGCTTCGTGCGCTTCGTAGCCTTCATGAGCCTCGAGCGCCTCATGAGCCTCGAGCGCCTCATGAGCCTCGTAGCCGTCGTGGCTCTCGCCGGAGAGCACCTCCAAGACCTCGACCGGAGCGACTATTGGACGCGACGACGCCGTCAAGTCGCCTCCGTGCCCCATCAGGCGTGACCAGAACAACCTCGCTTCTCGGAGCTCGCTCGGCGATCCCGCACGAAGCCCCCGTGACATTCCCTTGTTCATCGTTCCTTCTCCCTTGCTCGACAAAAAACTTTCGGATGCCGGAGACCGTCAGACGAGCGGTAGCGCCGCGTTCAGCAGGCCGAGCACGCGATCTCGATAGACGCCGGCCCCGTAGCGGTGGCGGCCGCTCACGCGACGTCCCAGCGCGTAGATCGAGCCAGATGTCCCGCGCGGATTGCCGCTCGAGGGTGGCACATGGTTCAAGACCTCGGCTCGAAGGTCCATGATGCGGTAGTCGACGCTGCCTTGCCGCCCGTGCAGCGCAGGACCGCTCGCGAGGATCTCGGGATCGTCGAACAGGCGATCCCAGTCTTGAGTAGTGCTGACCGTCGCGGCCACGTCTTCCGTGAGCCCTTGCCAACGATCGCGATACTCGGCGACGAGCGCGCTCGTGCCCTGATACCGCAAGATGAAGCGAATCACCTTCAAGTACGATTCGCGCCCGGTGGTTTGAATCACCCCGCGCCCGCGAAACTTGTAGAAGTCTGCCTGCATGATGAAGCCGTTCCTCGCCGGATCTTCCTCGGTGCTGAACGCTTGCTGAGGGAAGATCTCGCCGTGCCACACGCGGTCGAGGTCATCGCCTCGACCGGCGAGCTGGGACCCGCCAGGCAGGCTGCCGTGAGCTCGGATGAACTCGCGATCATTGAAGAGCGCGCCGGCAGTGCGGTTGCTCTCCGCGGTGTTGTAGCTGCGCTTCACGTCGATGATGCGATCGAACGCATACGCGAGGCCGGGGTGCCGCCCGCGCGCGTCGCTCCGTCCCTGACCGCAGCGCTCCGGAAAGCCTTCGAACTGTCCCCCGGTCTCGTTCACCACGATGCACATCACCGCCGCAAAATCGAGGAGAGTGATTTGCGAGCGGCCGTACGCGCTCTGGATCTGATCCCAGAACCGATCGAAACGCCGGCGAGCTTCTGCGCTCGTCGGGATGCGAATCGCGTGACCCCGCCGCGTGAACGGGCCCTTGCCCGCGAGCTCCGCGTTGTACCAGGCCGCGAAATGCGCCCTTCCGCTGCGCGCGAAGAAGGCATTGATGTCTCGAGCGCTCGCGATCGAGACGGTAGCCAAGCGATTCACGTCGGCTTGCGCGAGCGGCGCGGTGTTCAACGCGCTCGCCGGCGTGTCCTCCGTCGTCACGCCTCCCGACGTGTCGAGCACTTCTACGAGCCCGCCTGTGTTCTCGGCGACGAAGCGCTGATTCAGCGCGACGACTTCGCCCTCGTCCTCCCCGAGGACCGCTTCTTCGTCTTCGATGAGCGCGCCCGCTCCTTCCTCGGCCAACACCTCTTCCTCTTCGGTTAGCGCCGTCTCCCCTCCTTCGACGAAGGCGGCCTGCTCTTCGCCGAGCTCGAAGGCAGCCTCGGGTAGGAATGCTTCGTGCGCCGGCTGCACTGTCGGCCGCGGCCGAGAGCGGCGCGGAGGACGTGGCGCCGGCGCGACTGCGGGCAGATCTCTCGAGACACCTCGGAAGTCGTCGCCGGGTTCGACCAACAGCCGCCCCCCGAGGGCGCGCGGGATGGCGTTGTGGGTGAGCCCTATCGTGCTCTGCGCGCGGTAGTACCGGCGGAGGAAAGTCCGCTGCGATTCGTTGGACACGAGCTCGCGGAGCTTTTGCTGGATGAAACGATCCACCGCGGTGGCAGCCTCTGCGGTCCCCGTTCCTTCGATGAATGCCAGGCGCAGGTGACGTCCCGTCCGCAGCATGTAGCGGGGCCAATCGGCTTCGCTCGCCCCCGCGATGGCCGCTGCATCTCGGCGTAGCGAGCGCACGAGCCATCCGTCGCGTTCGATGATGGGCTCTTCTCCTCCGTAGGTCGCGTCGAAGAACTGGAATGCGGTGATCTCGTCCGCGGCGCGGAAAGCTCGGAACAGCTTGCTCAGGTGCGCCCCGCCGCCCGAATGCCCGGTGACGATCAATCGCCCGCGTGAGAGGCCGCTCGAGCCACGCTCGCGCGCGACCTCCGCGAGCGCTGCCTGAACGAAGCCCAAGAGCTCGGTGCGACCCTCGAGCGCCGGAAAGTCGAAGCCGTCCTGGCAGGTCACGGCGTGACTCGCCCCCGGGCATTGAACGCGCCACGTATCCCGCGGGCAGGGCAAGCGCGTCCGACCATCGCAGCGGTGGCGAGCCGGGAACGCGTGCCCGTGCGGCACGATCCCGACCGTAGGGCGGCTCAGTCCGGCGACGTCCAGATCCACCCCGCTCACGTCCGCCTTCTGCTGGAGCCGCATCCCATTGTGCCCCGTGAAGCCGTGGAAGTGCACGACGACGTCGACGTCGCCCGTGTAGCCCTGTCGCAGGTGGGACCAGCGCAGGATGCAGTTCTCGCGCGTGAGGTCGTAGCGCGTCCCCGCCGAAGCGTGCGCGAGGAGCTGCGGCAGGTGCACGCTGCGCTCGCCCTCGTCGGCCTCCGCGAAGCTCTCCGGGTCACGCGCTTCGATGAAGGCTTCGGCTTCGTTCTCGACGAAGCTTTCCGAATCCAGAGCTTCGACCTGACTCAAGGAAAGGTCCGGCTCCCGATACCCGTTTACCGAGGGAACTCCCGGTGGACTCGGACCATAGCCGCGCAGATCCGCGAGGAATTGGTCAGCGGCGCGCCGTTCGGCGGCGGTTCCTGCGAATCCGAATCTGTACGCTCTCGACTTTCTCGCGTTCATGGTGCGCCCTTCCAATCCTCAGCAGTAAGCTTCGCTGCGTGCTTGCTCGATGGCCGCCGGACTCGCCAAAGCGTCCCGATCAGGTTCTGTTTCCTCGGGCGGCTGCGTGCGCGCCCGCACGGATGCCGGTACCGAGATCGTGACCGTTCGCGCCGCGAAGAGGCGCGCCGCCTCCACCGCACCGCGCACGTTCAAGTAGCCGTAGCCGATTCGAGTAGAGCTACGCCCGCGCGGACCACCCCCTGAATCGGCCGTTCCGATCAAGATGCTGCGCACCTCGTGGATCGACAGCTTACGACCTGCGGCCTGCATCATGAGCGCCACGGTCCCCGCGACGTGCGGTGCCGCCATGCTCGTGCCCGACTTCACGCACAGCTTGGGCTCGCCGTTCCAACCCGCTCGCGGCATCGACCGCGCGGCTCGGATGCGATACCCGGGCGCCGAAATCTCCGGCTTCTGGCGGCCGTCGGCCGTCGGCCCGCGGCTGCTGAAGCGCGCGGCTGGTCGACCCGGCTGCGAGGCGTCGTGCGCCCCCACCGCGATCGCGAAGAAGCTGTTGCAGATGGTGTTGGTGGTGTAGAGGGACGTCGCCTGTTCGCGCCGGAACCGCGATTGGTAGCGGCCGCCTCCGTCGCGCTCGATCCAGGCGTGCAGTCGCCCGTCGACGACGCGCTCTCCCTGGAGGGTGATTTGCCAGACGCCGGGCGGCGCCTCTGGATAGAGGAAGATGTCCACGTGGTTGAGCCCGCTGTTCGGCTCCGACTTGCGGTGATAGAAGCTGCCGCAGTGCACGCCGCCGCTCTCGACGCGCACGCGCGAGTCGAGAGGTGCCATGAACTCTTGGCCGCTGGGCGCGGTCAACGTCACTCGAAACTCGTCGCGCCCGTTGTACCAGAGCTCGACTTCGTTCGGCGTTCGATCCCCCTTCGGGATCAGCCAGTCGATCGTATGCTTCTGGTTCGGTCCCACTCGCGCGTGCGTGTGAGTGCCGGCGTCGGCGTAGTTACCCACGCTCTGAACGAGGACGAGGGCGCCGTCCTCGAGCAGGCGATCGACCGCGCGCTCCACCGTAGAGGTTCCCGCGTGTGACCCCGCCACGGATCCTGCGCTCAAGCTCGCCACGCAGGGCCGACTCCCGGCCGTGCGGCACACGAAATCGAGCCCCTCGAGCAAGTTGACCGAGTCACCCAGGTTCTCGAGCTCCTGGAACTTGTCGTTCGCGAGGTGGACGCAGACGAGGTCGGCGCCTGGCGCTAGCCCTACCGATGATCCCGGTTCACGCCGATTGCCGACGGCGATGTCCGCGACGTGGGTACCGTGCGCGCCGGTTCCGCCGGGATCGCTGACGGCCGGATGGTAGCCGAGCGCCCGACATGGATCGGAAGATCTCAGGGCCCGATCGATTTCATTGCGCGAGAAGACGCGATCTTTTCGCTGGTCCCAGAACGCAAGCAAGCGAGTGCTGCCGTCGTCGTTACGCAGGTTCGGGTGAGTGAAGTCGAAACCCCAATCGCAAAAACCGACGACGACGCCCGCGCCATCTTCGCTCAGGCCGAACGTCTCCGGATACATGCCCTGCTCGGCACCGAGCACACTCGGCGCCTCTGCGTCGGCCTCGATCCAGGCCTCGAGGTTGCCGCGCGCGCCAGGGCTCCACACGTTGCGGGGCGCCTTCAAGCTCTCGACGCGCTCGTCGTACCAGACCTTGGTCGTGTCCTTGCGCTTCATGCGCGCCGTCACGATCTCGCCGAACCGCGAGACCACCCTCACCTCGGACGGCGGCTCGGCCCCTTCCGACAGCCGCAAGATCACCCGCAGCTCGTCTTCCGGGTCACCGTCCTCGTAGATCTCCCACAGTGCCGGATCCATCTCACGCTCCAAAGTAGAAGAGGCGACTCGGCGAGGCTGAGTCGAGACAAGGAGAGCGATATGAGTTAAAAGGGCTCGAGTGAGGGTCGCGCCGCACCACCTTACCGAAGCGAGCTTCTTCGACTTCGTCGCGCAGCCCGCGCCGAGCGTGGTGTTCCTGTCGCTCCATCGCCTCCACGCCTTCAGTGAAGCGCTGCCCGCGCGCCTGCTCGAGGCCGGCCTGGAAGAG
>JAEZYO010000487.1 GCA_023419055.1 Pseudomonadota bacterium
ACCCCGCCTGGCTGCGCTCGTTGTGATGGGAGCCATCGGTCCGCTCCGCACGCGCTGAAAACCGAAGAAGGCATGACTTTTCGAGTGCCGGTCACTCGCCAGCTCACGTGATAGCCTACGAGCTCCCTGCCGCTCTCTACGGAACCGTGCAGGGCGCCCCGCCGAGCGCCGCGGCGCACTCATTGGCGGGAGCGTCGACGGCGGCGCAGGCGTGAAAGATGCGGCACTGAAGGTGCGGGCCGGTCGAGTGAAGGCTCGCGCTGTAGGGGTCGTCGTCCTGAGGCACGTCCCTGCAGGCTTGTTTGCACGCCCCCACGCTCGGGTAGTAGTGGAGCCCGCCCGTGCTCTGCGAGGAGCAGAAGGCCATCGTCAGCGTGCAGTAGGCGTCGCAGCTCCAGCCGCATTCGCCCCCGCCGCTCGGGCCAGCCTGCGGGCAATAGTAGGACGCGGTGTCTTCGTCGGCCTTCTGGGCTTGCTGGAGGCGGCACCGAACCGTGTTCGACGCGCTATCGTCCCAGCCCTCCGGTAGCGCCTCGCACACGGCCAGGCACGATTCGAGATCGGTGTATTGCGCGAAGGCACCGGTGCAGTTCAGGGTGACGGTGGCGCAGTACGTTTCGCAGAGGGACGGTGGTGGGTCACTGCCGTTCCCCGCCTCGCCGCCGTTCATGCCGCCGGAGCTGGAGTCGCCTCCGCTCGGGGCGGCGCCTCCCTCGGACTGGTCGTTCGTACCGCCGCTCCCGGCAGCTTCGCCGCCGGCTCCGCTGTCCCTTCCGCCGCTGGCGTCACTGTCGTTCGAGGGCGAGCCACCGGTGCTCGCGAGTCCGGGATCGAACTCGGCCTCGTTGATACCCAGAATGTTTCGGCAGCTCACGGCGAGCCCCAGGAGGCCGGCGCAAAGGAGGGGCGAGCGGATCATGTCAGAACGTGCCTCCGAGCTCGAGGTGTCCGCCTTGGGGCGCGGGCGACGCGGAGAGCTCGAGGCGAGCGCTCTTGGCTTCTCCGCCCTGGCGTTTCCTGCTCTCCGGGGCGAGCACGATGAGCGCCACTCCGCCGAGTAAGAGCGCGCCGCCGACGCCGAAGCTCACGGTGGCTGCGTCCGCGGCGGTGAGCGACTCGTTGCGGAGGTCGTAGCCCTTCCGGCCGCACACGTCCTCGTCAGCGGCGCTGCAGGCTTCGAGCGAGTCCGACTTCAGCTGCAGGGCTCGATAGCTGAAGACGGCGCCCGTCGCGATGCCGAGCAGGCCGGCGCCCGCGCTCACGAAGCCGGCGGTCCGCAGCGAAAATTCGGGCTCGGCCCGGCGCGGAGGGGGCGCGATGACGACGGGCTTTTCACGAGCGACCGGCTGGGGCGGCGGTACACGCACGAGCTCCGGAATCTCGAAGCTCGTGTGTGCCGGACCTTCCGGCACTTCGAGGGTACCGGTGAAGGGCTGACAGCCGTCTGCTCGGGCGACGATTTCGACCGCGCCAGGATCGAGCGGCAGCGAGAGCCCGAGGGTCGTGAGCGGAATGGAGCTGCCGTTGACCTCGATCATGAGTCCAGCAGGAGGAGCGGCCTCCGCGCTCGTGATCCACACGCGGGACAGGCGCTGCTCGACGTCGCCCGCGCGCGCGCTGCTGACGGCTTCGCGCTCCAGGTCGCCTCGCTCGGCCGCGATCGTGGCGGCCTCACGGAACAGCGCCCAGGCGCTCGCGGTCTTGCCGACGCGGTCGAGGCAATCGGCGAGGCGCAACATGGTGCCGAGCCCGGGGTCGAGATCCTGACTCGCCGCGAAGTGCTCGCAAGCCTGCGCGAGATCGCCCTGATCGAAGAGCTCTGCGCCTTGCTGGTAGAGCGCCTCGGCAGCCGCCTTGTTGGTCGCCGAAGGTTCTGCGGCGAGCGGTGACGCCGTGATGAGCCCGAGGCAGATCCCGAGACTCGTGATGCCCTTTCTAGCCATGCGTTCCTCCTCTGCTCTTCGAATCGCCTGGAGACGGAGCTCAGTGGCGACTGCCGAAGCTCTTGGGGTCCCACGGATCTTTGCTCGGCTTCCGCGGGCGCTGGGGCCCGCCGGTGCCGGCGTGAGCGCTCGATGAAGCGGCCGGCTTGCTGGAGAGGACCGGCGCGACGCAGTGGTCTCCCTCGACGACCGACGCCACGGGCTCGATGCTCGCGGCCGGAGGTCGAGTGGCGCCGAGCGCGGTGGGCGGCGCCCCGACGCGCGGACTCGCCGTCGATGGCGCGACGGAGCTCGGCGCCTCGGCGGGCTTTCCGAGCGCGAGGTGCAGCCCGAGCCCGAGCACGGACAACGCCGCGGTCCCACTCGCCGCCGCGACGAGGAGGGTTTTCGAGCCGCTCTCGGCGGTGCGATCCACGGCGAGGGAGAGGGGCGGCGGTGTGCTCGATGGAGGTGGAGGCTTACTGCCGAGCATTTCCCGCGCGAGGCGCACGGCGTTGCGTCGCTCGCGCACGCTCTCGGCGAGGAGCTCGCTCAGGTACTGCTTGATGCTGCTTTCGGCGCTGCTCGCGAAGGCTCGAGGCAAAGCTTTCTCGAGCGCGAGGAGCAGGTCTCGGGCGCTCGCCCAACGCTGGTCGGCGTCGTGACTCAGCGCTTTCAGCACTACCGCCTCGAGCTTCGCGGGATAGTTCGAGACGAGCTCCGACGGCCGCGCGACGATTTCTCCGCTCGCGATGCGCCGCATCGTCTCGGCAGGATCCGCGCTCTTGAAGGGGTGCGTACCGGTGGTGAGCAAGAAGAGCAGGATGCCGAGCGCGAAGAGATCGCTCCTGCGATCGAGCCCTCCGCCGCACAGCTGCTCGGGCGACATGTACGAGACCTTGCCCTTGATCTCGCCCGCTTCGGTCAACATCGACGCCCGGCCCGTCGCTTTGGCGATCCCGAAGTCGACGATTTTTGTCACGCCCGTCGACGTCACGAGGATGTTCTGCGGTGAAATATCGCGGTGAACGAGCCCGAGCGGCATTCCGTCCTCGCCGCACAGCTCGTGCGCCGCGTGCAGCCCGTCGCAAGCTTGCCCCATGAGGTTGACTGCCACGCCGAGCGGGAGCCCGCCGCGCTCTCCTGCGCGCTTCATGACGTAGCGGAGCGACTCTCCCTCCACCCACTCCATGACGAGGTAGAGAGTCCCCTCGTGCTCCCCGAGCTCGAGGGTCTCGACGACGTTGGGGTGATGGATCAGCGCGGCGAGCGACGCCTCTTCCAGAAACATCTGCTCGAGGCGGGCATTATCCATCCCGCCGGGTAAGATCACCTTGACCGCCACGAGCTTGGAGAAGCCTCTGCTGCCCTGCAAACGGGCCGCCCAGACCTCTGCCATGCCGCCTCTCGCGATCGGCACCAAGAGCTCGTAGCGGCCGAGCTCCCTCCCGGATTCGATGTTGGTCATGCAGTTCGTTGCGTTCCTTCTGCGACAGGCGACGCACGTCTAGGCGCTCTACCGCGAAGCGCCTCCACCTCGAGATAAGCTAATGCGCCGATCGTCGAGCGCACGCCGGAATCGTCGCGTACAAGCCCCCGTCGACGAACGCTCCTGCGCGGCTGTGTCGCAGTTCGTCGTCGTAACCCGCACTCGTTGAAGTGTTCTCGAACTCGCGAGAGCTATCTCTCCTACACGCGCGCACCCGAGCGGCAGCACGATCAGGTTGGATTCTTGGTGCGAGCCGCCCTCGGTTCGCAGCTCCAGATGATGCACATCGACGAAGACGGCATGGCGGCAGCCGGGCACCGCACATCGCCCGTGATCGCGTCGCATCACTCGACGCCGCGTTGCCGGCGGCACGTCCTGGGACGCCCGATCGGAACCGACGTGGGTCGGGAGGTGTTGTGCGTCGCAGGACGCCATTGTCACGATCTCGGGTTCGATGGGGATGAGCTCGCCGGCCGCCTGCTGGAAGGCCTGTTGGCACCGATCGCAGGTGGTGATGGCGACTTGATAGCTCGAGCGCCCGTCCTCATTCGGGCCACCCAAAATCTGACGAGACAGGAGGAGCAGCAACGAGTCGTCGTCGAGCGCGGTATCACTCTGCCGGCGAAGGTGTGCGGCCGCGTCGCGAAAAAGAGCGAACGTTTCGGCGTGTACCTCGAAGCGCAGGACGTGAAGCTTCGCGTCGGCGCGTGCCGGATCGGTCGGTCTGTCTCCGGGCTTTCGTCCAGCGACCATGCGCTCGAGCTGTCGAGCGGTCTTGCTCCGAGCCGCACTCAGCCACTCCTTTTCGGTGTCCGGCGTCGCGACCCGACTGAGCTCACGCGCGGAGGACCAATGGATTTCACCGGTGCGGAGGGCGCGCTCGACCTCCGGCAGCCCCTCGAGAGCCTGCGCTACCCGGAGTTTCTCCTCGGTCTGGCGCGGGCCGTAGCAGCCACGCGCCTTCGTCCGAGTCGAGCTCGGCCCCCTCCCTGGCAATGCGCGTCAGCGCTTCATGTGCCTTCACCCAGTCACGCGCTTCGCCCTCCTTCGAGGATCGCGAGGCGGGTCGATCTCCCACGTGGGTGTGATGGTGAGTCTGACATCCAAACCACTCGCGAAGGAGGTTGGCGTCGCCGTTTGTCCAAGCTCGAGATGGCCGCAACCTACCTTTCCCGTGGGTGCGCGCTACTTGATCATCCGGAAATCTGGATGCTCGAGCCAGGCGCGAAGCAGGCTGGCGTCGCCGTAGTGCGTCGTGCCGAGGGGCCCAGTAACCGTTTCATAGGTCGTGGCGAACAGTACCCCATCGAGTCCCTTTGGGTTCGCGACGCGGATCGCGTCTGAGCGAGCGGACCTCCCGAGAACTGGCCCGAAAGGGAGGCTTCCCCCGAAATCGACGACCCCGCCGGTCTCCTCGCAAAGCGCGAGGCACAACCGTGCGAGTAGACGATGATCCTCGGCGCCGTTGCACAGCGCGGCGAACGTCACTGCTTGTTCAGGCATCCACTCGAGCAGTCGGGGTAGACCACTCTCCACGAGCTCAGGCAAGCGCTCGGGATACTCGGTCCCCATCGCCGAGAGGAACGGACGACCTTCGAGCCAGAACTCTTCGTTGGTTCCAGCGTTGTCACCACACGCTGCCCTCGCTCGGTACACGAGCTCCTGCGCGTCGTTTTCGGTCCCCGCGAACAGAACGGAAGCCGTCGGTCCAGCCATCCCTACTCCGCTCGAACCAACACGATCTCGCCGGCGACCACTTGCGCGATCGCCGTGTTCGTCACCTTCGCCGTCGCTTCGGCGCGCAAGCGAGCTCGCTGGAGCGCTGGGAGCGCGAGCTCCAAGTCCGGTGAGGCTCCCCCGGATCGCGCGAGCAGCTGCGGCGCCTCAGCCGAGTTGTCGTACAACCCCCAAACATCGACCAGCCTTTGGTAGAGCCGATCGAAATGCTGGCGGCCGGCAGCGAACCGGCGGAAAATCACCGTTTCGGGGATCGAGTGTCCCCCTTGTAGCACTCGCTGGCCCACGCGAGCGACGGAGAGCTCGGGCAGAGGCAGGCTCAAGAAGATGAGCTCGACCTGATAGCCACTCTGCTGCCACGCTGGGATCCAGCGCGCGTAGCTCGGGCTCGCGAGGGTCGTCTCGAAGGCGAAGCTTCGTCCCTTCTTCGTGTGCTCTTGAATCAACTCGAGCATCAGCCGCCCGGCGCGCACCGCTGCCGACTCGGGGCGAAACGGCGAGAGGCCCGCTGCGATCAGATCGGCGTTGACGAAGTCCGGACACGCGGCGTCAATCGGGAGAAATTCTCGCGCGAACGTCGTCTTCCCGGCGCCGTTGGGCCCGGCCAGAATCACGATCTTCTTCAAGCGCCGGCATCATGTCAGAGGACGTCGACAAAGAGCATGCGGAAATAGCCGGACGGCGGGGCCGCCTCTCCGTAGGCGCGACCCCGCCGCAAATAGCCCAAACTCAGCCGTGCGAGCGCCGATCGCCGATGGGGGCGTTCGGAGCCCGCGGCGGGCGCGGCTTGTTGTTCAAGAAATCTTCGACCACGACCTTGCGGTGAGGAAGCAGGTGATTGATGAGCGCCGGCGAAATCTGGTAGCGCGTCACACCGTCTATGGTCTCGGTCTCGCGCTCGCTGACGTGAACGAAGCCGAGCGCCGAGGGCCAGGTGAGCGCGCCGCCGATGGGCACGTCGTTGTTCAGGCGGTGGCAGCCGGCGCAGCTCATGGCTTGAGCGCGGAGGGCGATCTCGTCCACGGTGAGGGTGCTGCCGAGCGCGGTGAGCTCGGCCTGGATCGCGGTGCGGAGATCGCTGGGATCGTCGCCCAGGCGGTCCTTGTAGCGCATCTCCGCGGCCGTCGCGCCGGAGGACTGGCTCTGCGCGTTGTTGAATTCGTTCGGAACGCCGATGTCGATGGCCGCGATCGAGTCGCCCGCGAGCTTCGCGACCTGGCTCGGGAAGAAGGTGCGAAATTCATCCGCGAGCGGGTAAGTGGAGTTCGGCTCGAACAGGCCGCCGAAGGCGTTGTTCTTCACGGTCTGGGGGACGAAGCGCATGGCAGTGCACACGGTGGTCCCGCCGTTCGATCCGTTGCCATTGTTGCCGTTGTTGCCGCCCGTTCCATTGCCGCCCCCGTTCGGGTTCGTGGTGCACTCGCGGAGCAGCTTGAACTCGCGGAGCGACCAGCCCGTCGTGGTCTGGATGAACTGGTTGGTGCGGACCTGGCCGGCGCCGAGAGCGTTGTCGCCGAAATGCTGGCGCGAGATCACCGGCGGAATGTTGCCCACGCCGTCGAAATAGAACTGCTCGAGGACGTCGGCGCGATCTTCGAGGTCGGCTTCGTCGCTGAGATCGGCCCAGATGTCGACGATGCTGGAGCAGCCCTTGAGGCCGAGCGCCGGGACGGGGTTCGGGAGGACCGCTTCGAAGATCAAGAGGTTGCGGTCGTTGGTGGCGGTGAGTCCGCTCGCCTTGGCGAAGACGATGCGATGCTCGCCGCAGTGTGCGCCGTTCTCCGGCGCGAGATCGAAGCGGTTGAAGAGGCCGATGGGGATATAGGCACAGGTGCTGTCGGGCGCGAACGGATCGCAGGTGGATTGCCCGCCTTCGGAGGGAGCAGGGCGGCAGAAGTACGGGTAGCCGTTGTGCACGGTGCCGTAGACGGGGTGGACGGTGTCGTCACAATGCGGCCCGGGGTTGCCGAGCGCGGCGGGGTTCTGCGTGTCCCACCACTGTTGAAAGAGGCCGACGGCGGTGAGTCCTGAGACGCCGCTCTGCGAGGCAAGCTGCGTCATCACGCGCTCGAACGAGAAGCGAGCGAGGATCGGCTGCTCGGTGACGACCAGAGAGCGACGAATATCGATGGTGATGTTCTGGGCGGCCTGGCTGATTTCGCCGATGTTCTCGGCGGTCGAAGTGGAGCCCGAGGTCGACGTCGGCTCGGCGCTGCACGCGGAGAGAGTGAGCGCCGTCGCTGCCGCTAGAAGGATGGCCCCCGAGCTGCTGCGCGAAAGGCTCAGGGCACGACTGGCATTGACGGATGGATTCATGGCTCACTCCTCTGTTGTTGGTTGGATATAGACTCACCGGCTCGCACCAGTGCGAGCGCACACCTTCGCCTCGAGGCGTGCCGAATGGCACGCACACTCAACGCTGGCAAGCGAGATCACCTCGCGTGCGCGCGCGGCACCGTTTTCGGCTCACGGCGCGACGCGGCGCGGTCCTGCGACCGGCCGCGTTACACGCCGCCCGACGGCTGCCCCCACCCCTGATTGTCGCTCTGTTGGTTCGCTCTGTACGTTTTCAAAAGATAAGCGGATAAGCGGCTAAGGAGTAGTTTCCGTATCCTGACAAGGCGGCTCACCCATGGCGTGGCCGCAGTGGTAGTCCGGGTCTGCAACGGCCGAGCAGGCATGAAAGAGGCGGCACTGAAAGTGATTGCCTGCGGAGTGGAGGGTCGGGTTGTAGGGTGTATTGTCGACGGGGACTGCCTTGCACTGCTGCTTACAGACTCCGACGCTCTGATAGTAGTAGAGGCCGCCGGTGCTGGTCGGAGTGCAGAGATCCATCATGAGAGTGCAGTAGCCGTCGCAGTCGTCGCCGCACTCGCCTCCGCCGCCCGGACCGGCGAAGGGGCAATAAAACTCTGGCTCTCCGCCCGCGGCCTTCTTCGCCTCGGCGAGACGACAGTGGATCGTGTTGGTGTTCGCGTCGCCGAGTGAGCCCGCGGGGAGCGCATGGCAGACGGCCAGACACGTAGCCATGTCCGCGTACTGCAAATGCTCTCCGGAGCAATTGGCCTCCATCGTGTTGCAGTACGCTTGGCAGAGCGACGGAGGCGGTGGGTCGTCGTTGCCCCCCGCGCCGCCCTCGCTGGTCGCGTTACCGGACCCGCCGTTACTGCCGCTTCCGGAGTTGCTGCCGCCGGTGGTGCTCGATCCGCCGTCGGTGTCGGTCGAACCTTCGCCCGCGTCGGAAGTTTCGTTGCCGGTGCCGCCCGAAGCCTCCGTGCCGCCGCTCGCGCCGCTGCCGTCGGTGCCGCCCGAGCTCGTGTTTCCTGCGTCCGCGACGCCGGGATCGAGTTCTGCTTCTTCGAGCCCCAAAATCTGCCGGCATCCCCCCACTGACCAGAGCAGACAGGAATGGAGCAGGAGCGCTCGCCGAAGAGAAGGTTTCGAGGCTCTCCGCCGCGACGGGGCGGAGAGCGAAGGAGAACGGCTCATGTTCAGAACGTGCCTCCGAGACGTAATGTTCCACCCTCAGGGCTGGGCGACGTCGACAGTTCGAGCTTCGCAGTTTGGGACTCGGCGCCCGGTTCCGAGCTCCCCGAGGGAGACACGATCACCAACACCACGCCGCCGAGCAGGAGTGCCCCGCCGATCCCGAAGCTCAGTGTGGCCGCGTCCGCGGCGTTGAAGGAATCCTTGCGCAGGTCGTACCCCTTCTGGCTGCAAACGTTGGGGTTGTCCTTCTGGCAAGCATCGAGCGAGTCCTCTTGCAGCTGCATGGCGCGGTACGCGAAGGCGCCACCCGCCGCGAGCCCGAGCAGCCCGACGCCAGCGGTCACGAAGCCGACCGTGCTCAGGCTGGAGCTCTCCTCACGCGGGCGCGGCGCCGCGCGCGCGGGCGGCGACGGTGCCGCTTTGGGCTTCGGCGGCTCGCGCTCGAGCAGGGGGATTTCGAACGTCGTCGACGCGGGACCTTCCGGGATCTCCACGCTCCCGCTCCACGGCTTGCGCCCTTCGGCCCTGACTTCGATCTTCAGCGTTCCAGGGTCGACCGGCAGCGGCACACCGAGTGAACTCACCGGTATGGCGCTGCCGTTGAGCGCGACGCTCATGCCCGGCGGGGTCGTCGCTTCGGCGCTCGTGAGCGAAAGACGAGACAGCCTCGCTTCCAGGTCGTCGGCGCGCTGAGTGCCGATGGCTTCACGCTCGGCGTCGCCACGCTTGCCGGCGATGGACGCGGCTTCGCGAAACAGCGCCCAGGCGCTCGCCGTCTTTCCGAGGCGGTCCAGGCAGTCCGCGAGCCGGAGCATCGTGCCGAGCCCTGGATCGAGATCCTGGCTCGCCCCGAAGCGTTCACAAGCCTGCGCGATCTCTCCCTGAGTGAAGAGATCGGAGCCCTCCTGGAACAGCGCCTCCGCGGCAGCCTTGTTCGATGCGCTCGGTTGAGCCCTCACCGGTAGCGACGTGGCGAGCCCGACCGAGAGCGCGAGACCTGCGACGACCGATCGCCTCATTTGAGCGCGAGCCCCCAGTTCTCCGGCAGCGGATCAGCGAGTTTTCCAGGCTTCTTGGCGGTGATGTCGAAGTAGAGCGGCGCGCCCTTGTACGCGACCTGCAGGCCTTCGCCGTCGGCGCGCTCGAAGAGCGTGAAGTCCGCGGGCTCGAGCGAGCTGACGACGCTGATGCCGTGCAGGAGGAACGGAGGGTGCTTCTTCAAGCATTGGTCCGTGCACGCGCTCGCGGGTGGGTCGGAGCTCGTGCCGAGCGTGTCCAGGGTGTGGATGTAGAGTGAGCGACCGTTCGCCGCAGCGAGGTAGTTCACGGTCGTGCCCGGCGCGCGCATCGCGACGATGTTGGCCTGAGTCACTTCGGCTGCGTGCCAGAGCCCCTGCTTGCCTTGCCCGCCGATCATGCCGGTGGCGGTGTCGTTCGCATAGTAGTAGAGGGGCCAGCCGTAATAGGTCGTTTGAAGGTTGCCGTCGGGTCGCTCGAAGGTGCCGAAGAC
>JAEZYO010000523.1 GCA_023419055.1 Pseudomonadota bacterium
CGCGATCACCGAGCCGAGACACTCGGCGAACGGCTTGCCGAAGTGGATCATCGCGTAGGGGACGATCATGACGAAGATCGCTAGCGACCCGATGTAGCGCGAGAGCGCAAAGATCAAGAAGCCTCGAAAGAAGAACTCGAGCATCAGAAACTGAAAGCCGTAAGCGATCTCCCAGGACAGGAACTGAAACCACGAGTCGCCGGCAGCGCGATATTTCGGGTACGTTTGTAAGAACGCGTCGGTCTTCGAGGCGACGTACGCCATCGGCAGGACCAGGAGCAGCATGCCGAGGTAGAGCAGCCAGGCGCGTGGCTCGTGCACGAAGCGGAGGCCATGGTCCCAAATCCGCCCCTTCAAGACGAGCTTGATGCAGAGCGCGGGCACGATGCCGTAGTTCACGAGCTTGAAGGCGCCCCAATAGACCCGCGGCCAAAGATCCGGGTAGGGCCACTCGGCGCTGAGCGCCAACAGCGCCTCGCTCCTGTTCCAGAAGCCTTCCTGCCCGAAGTAGCGCGGCAAGATCAGCGCGATCGCCGCGGTCACCAGGATCCAGGCCGCCTTCTGGCTCGGCAGCGGTTGATCGCGCCTCTCGGCGTCGATGGCTCGCCATTGGTCGATCGTCAGCCGCCTCAGCCACTCTAGGCTCATCGCGGGCGGGACCATGCTCGGCCCGGTGGTCCGCGTCCAGCGGGGGACAGAATTGTCCTCTCGTTAGCGCCCGAAGCGGATTCTAGGCTGCGCCGCATGAGTGTGTCCGGTCGCGCGTCCGCGCTCGCGTTTGGGCTGTTCCTGGCGTCGTGCTCGGATCAAACACCCCAGCAGGCGCCGTCGAACGGTGGCGCCGGCTCCGGTGGCGACGCCTCGGGAGGGGCGGGCGGGAGCGCCGGTGGTGGCGCTCCTTCCACCACGGGTGGCGCCGGGAACGGCTCCGGAGGCAGCACCGCCGGGAGCTCGGGGAGCGGCGGCGCTCCGGCGAACGGCGGAGGCGGCAACGCGCAAGGCGGAGCGGCGGGCAGCTCGTCGACGGGTGGCTCGGGCTCGAGCGAGTCGGCGACGATCCGACCGGATCCGTCGTGGACGTGTGGAGCGCCGGAGGGCGTTCCTCCTCCGACCCAGGGTGAGCTGGTCTTCACGGCGAAGCTCGAGATCGGTGACACCCACGAGTTCGGCGCGACTCAGTACGGCGTGCGCCGGCTCCGTGACGTGAGCGGAGCTTCGTTCTCCGGAGAGCGCATCGAAGGCACGTTCCTCGAGGGCGGCCTCGAGCTCGAGCTCGAGCTCGACAACGGAGCGACCGAGCTCGAGTCGATCAACGTGCTCCGCACCGGCGACGGCACGCTGATCTACCTCCGAACCTGCGGCTTTTCTGCCCCGAACGACGTGACCGGGCGCGTCGTCCTCGACTTCGAAGTCGCGACGTCGAGCAGCTACGCCTGGCTCAACGAGGGCAGCTACGCCGCGACGCGCACGGTGAGCGAGATCGACGGCTCGGTGGAGCTCGCGGTCTACGACGTCACCGACGTCGCGGTGGGCGAGCCCGTGATCGTGCTCCAGGATCCGCAAGGGGTGCCGCATCAACCCTGGGAGTGCTCGACCCAGACCGGCACGAAGGGGGACAGCGTGTTCACGGAGAACGTGACCCTCGGCTCGTCGCTCTCCATCGGCGCGTCCAAGCGAGGCACGCGCAACATCATCCCCATCACGGGAGGCACCGTGAGCGGCGACTTCACGGGCTCGGTGGTCCCGGGAGGCGCCGACTACCAGCTCATCGGCCAAACCACCACGCTCGACGCGCGCTACACCCTCGTCAGCGACGCGGGCGACTACGTGCTCGTGAGAAACTGTGGACCATTCGGGGCGCTCGTTCCGCTCTTCGAAGCGCGCAAGGACGGTCCGCTCGCGTTCCTCAACGCGAACGAGTTCTTGAGCTCGGACCCGGGCGCAGGCTCGGGCGGCGTGACCATCACCTTCTACGAGCGAAACTAGCCGGCCAACAGCCGGATCGACAGCTTTCCTTTCGCCTTCGAGCGCACGGGGAAGCCTGGGCCGACACGAACGTACAACGCTCCACGAGTGGACGCGCGGGGCGTTCCGAGGAGGCAGAATGATGTCGTTCAGGTTGGTGGTGATTCATGCCGGCATGTTGGTCGGTGCATCGGCGATCGTGGGCTGCTCCGACGAAGCCTCAGCGAACAGCGGAGCGGGCGCGTCGGGTGGAGGAGGCGGAGCGGGTGGAACCGGCGGCTCCGCGACGAACCAAATCTCCGAGCGGAAGGTCCTGAGCTGCTCCGAGCTCGAAGCGAAAATCGAGGCCGATTCGAAGGCATTCGACGTCCCGGTCGAAGTCACGCTCGGTGCGTGGGAGGGGGTACCCGCGGAGTTGAAGGCGCTACCATCGGGCGCCAAGCTCTGCGGTTCCGTCGACGTGTTGAACCAGGGGCTCATCGTCTCGGAGCTCGACGGCTCGGCGCTCGAGGCGTACTACCGACCGATCTTCGAGGGGCTCGACTGTGCGTCCTTCGAGTGCGCCGTTCAGACCGAGGACGAACAGGAGCAGTACGTTTGCTCCTGCTTCGGAGACGAGCACTGGGGCAGCGTCACCACGGCGCCAGACGTGGCCTACTACCTCCTTTCCTACGAATAGCGAAGTCGTTCCGGTCCACGGAAGGAGTGGGATTCGTCGGGCGCGCCCGAGCCGTTTGCGGACGCGTCGTGACCGGGGCATAGGTCGCTCGTTGGATACGACACATCGCTCGAGCGACGATGGCGGCCAGCCCTCGCGCCGGAATCAGTCCAGCGGCTCACCCGGTCTGCTCTTGCTCTGGGCACCCGACCTCGAGCAAAGCAGCGGCTCGTAGTTGCGCTGCGCATCGAGCTTCACCTTAGTTTCGAGCGTGAAGTTGCCGGTGCCGAAATCGTAGGCCGGCTTGTGTCGCAGCGTCACGCTGTCGTCGACGCCGTCGAGCTTCCGGCTCGGCTTCGGCATGGACATGGTGATGGCTTCGCCGTTCGACGAGACGCTCTCGCCGCCGCTCGCCTCTTCGACGGGCACGTCGCCGCAGCCGACGGCGCTCGACCCGAGGGTCGTTGCGATGATGATGGGGATCCACTTTTTCATGATGTTCCTCGACTCTCCAAAGGACTCGAGGAGCGGCCGACCCGGTCGCGCCGCGCCCTCGCGGATTCGCCCTTCAGCAATGCCTGGGCCAACACGGATCCCGCTACAAAGCCGCTATTTTCTTGCCTACGGGTGTCGACGGTCTGCGCGAGCCCACGCGCCGTCTCCGGCGGGGTGACCATCACCTTTAGGAGCGAAACTTGCGCGCCGACGTGGCTCGTCTTGTCGAGGCTCGACGACACGTCGCGCCTCGAGACACTCCGAGCGAACCTACAGCGCCTCGTGCGCGCCGCTCCTTGCAGTCGCGTAGCTCGACGATCCCAGATCGTGGCTCGGCATGATCGTTCCGCTCCGACACCAGGCGGGACCGAAGCCGCACTCGCGAATGCCTGACGTGTACGTGGCTTCTCGGGGATCGTTAACCGCTTGCTACCGCGACAGAACTCTCTTCCCACGCCAACGAACCCTGTGGTAGGTCAGCTCCAGGTGAGGCATCGGCGCGTGGTCGCGGGCATCGACCGCACGCTCGGTGGCTAGAAGGGCAAAAAATGAAGAAGTCACTGATCGCTTTGGTGTTGGGTTCGGGTATTTTCGGTGGAGTTCTTGCGGACGCAAAGCCTGCGGCCGCCTGGTGGACGCGGCAGTTCGGCGGGGTCATCTATTCGGTCAAGAACGGGGACCGTCTCTACCCCGGCGCGGCGGACTACCCGATCCTCTCCACGAGCAGCATGTCGATGGCTGCCGCAAAGACCATCTGGGTCGAGACCTATAATCTCAGAAGTGACGCGGTCACCTCGGTACAGATTTGCGCGGCTTACTGGGCGAGTAACGGCGAAGCTTGCTCTCCTCGGCAAGAGCAATCGGGGAGCGGGCACAAGTCGTATGGCTTCGGCACGTATGCTTACATCTGGGACGAGGAAGCCGATTTTCCGTACTACACGGTCCAGTCGTCGACCAGGAACAGTGCCGGTGGCGCTGTACGGGTGAACGGCATCTTCATCACGAACTGAGGCCACGTGCTTGCCGAGGGCGGTTCGAGCTGGTGCTCGGTCCGCCCCGGTGAGCAACGCCGAACGTGCTGCAGGTTCGCATGAAGTCGCAACTCCAAACGATTGGCATTTCACTGGCGAGTGCCCTCATTGGGGCAGCCGCTGTCACCTGGTTTCAGGCGCAAAAGGTCGCCGCGAAAGAGCCTGCACCCAGTGCGACGGCGTCGGCTCGCCCGGTCGAAGTGCGTGTTCTATCCCAAAAGAGCGACCCGAATCTGGTCGAGCGCCTATCCGCTCTCGAGGAACGCGTGGCGAGCCAAGCTATGCAAGCGGAAGGCTCGGAAGACGTCGAGGCTCCGCCGATCGACCCGGTGGAAGCGGATGTCCGAGCCGCTCAACGCCGCGAAAACCGGGAGTCCAGCTTCTCGGCGCAAACCGTCGATCGAACCTGGGCGCCGGACGCGGCGCGCTCATTCCAAGCCGACTTCGAGGCGTTCGAGGACCGTACGTTCGACGCGGGTCCGGTAGATTGCCGCACGAACACTTGCCGGACACAGCTCACCTTCGATTCCTACGACGCCGCTCGCGCGCACGCGCAGCGGATCGTGCAGCACCGGTACGCGACGAACTGCGTCAGAGAGATCTTCACTCCCGAACCGGAAGGCGAGCCGAGCGGGCCGTACACGGCGACCGTCTACTTCGATTGCGCGAACCTTCGTGAGTCCGCGAATTGAGCGGACGCTGTCCCGCGACGGATCGAACAGGAGCGCGCCGCTCAGTAGCGGCAGCGATTCTGCAGGCAGCGTTCGTACGGCGAGGGGCAGTCTCCGGCGTCGGCGCAGGTGATCTCGCTGCAGTCGTCGGCTCCGCTGACTGACGAGTCGCCGCTGCAACAACCCACGCAGATCGCGGCCGGACCAGAAGCGTCGCCGGTCGAGCCGAGCGAGTAGCAGGCTTCGGCGTCGCCGGAGCAAGCCGCTGTTGGTTCGGGGGGCTGTTCACACTCCACGTCGAGGGCGTTCTCGATGCTGCACGTGCGGCCGGTGAGATCGACGACGCGCACGGTCGGACCGTCGTCGCCCTCGTCGTCGTCGCTCGAACAGCCTAGCGCGCTCACGCACGTGAACGCGATCCACATCAGGGAGCGAGAGATGTCGAATGCGCGGATGCCCATCTGAATACCTCTTCGAGTCGTTGCTCTCGGAAGCGTACGTCGAAAGGCGACGACGAATTCGCGCGCTGAACCGATCGGGAAAAGTTTCTCGTGCGCGGTGATGCGGCTCGAGTGATTGCGCGCGGAGCGCTCGAGCTCGCGCAGGGAACGCGCGAAAGTTCACTCCGTGCCGCGTTCCAGCTCGACCCCCTCCACCGACTCGAGACGTTCGCACAGAAACTCGAGGACGCTCTCGACTCTCGGCACGGCGCGCATCGCCTTGGCACACACGACGAAGAGCTCACCTCGAGGTAGCGGAAGCTCGACGGGGAGCTCCACCAGCGGCGGGTACGGCTCGTCGGGGTGGCGCGTCGCCGGGAGGATCATCGCGCCCAGCCCTTCCGCGACGGCGCGGTGCTGGACCACGAAGTCGTTCGACGCGAAAGCCGGACGAAAACCAGGGATCAAGTCCTCGAGCTCGGGGCGCGGCGTGAGGTGCTCGAGCGGGGCGGACCAAGTCACCCAGTCGATGTCGGCCGGCGCGAGCGGAGGCACGAGCTTTCGCGCGTAGCGCTTCGACGCGAAGACCCCGAGGCGCACCGCCACGCGCGCGACGCACGCGAGATCGGGTTGCGTCGGCGCGCGGCTGCGAACCGCTATTTCGGCGTGACCGCGCGATAAGTCGATGGTGTCGATGCCGCTCAAGAGCTCGAGCCTCACGTCGGGCAAGCGCCGGCGCAGATCGCGCGCGAAGGGCACCAAGAAGTCGTGCGCGAACCCCGGAGCGGTCGCGATTCGAACCACGCCCTCGGGCTCGTTGCTCACGGTAGCGGCAGAACGTCCGAGCTCGTTCGCCCAGCGCGCCATCTGTTGAGCGGAGGGGAGCAGTCGCTCACCCGCGGCGGTGAGGTGCGCTCCGTCCGCGTCACGTCGAAAGAGAGGCAAGCCGAGCGCGGCCTCGAGCGCCTGGACGCGGCGGCTCACGGTGGGCTGGGTGATGCGGAGCCTGCGCGCCGCAGAGCTGAAGCTGCCGCTCTCCGCCACGGCGAGAAAGAGCTCGAGGTCGGCCCACGGCTGGGTATGCACTGGCGTATGTATACATGAAAATTTTGGCGATTTTCATGCGCCTCAACATGACCGATACGTGAAGTCGGGACACTCGAACGGAAGGCTTCATGAGGACAAAGTATCGATATTTCATGGGGATAGCTCTGGGCGCACTCGCTCTCGGCGCCCTCGCGCGCTTCGACCTGACCTCGCACCCCTCGCAGCCGCGAGCGATGGGGACGCCGAGCCAGTGGGCCGCTGCCGAACGCGCTACGGCCGACGAACCCGGACCGATTCGGTTGGAGGAAGTGGTGGCCGCCGATTGGAAGGTCGACCTCGGCGGGATGCTCAACCTCGACCACCCCGAGGCCGTCCACGCCGGAATCGAGAACCGCGAGGAGCCCATTCAGATCAAGTTCTACGTGATCCGTCACCCCGAGCGCGGCACCTTCCTGATCGACACCGGGGTCGCGCGCTCCATCGCGCGCCGCTCCGAAGAG
>JAEZYO010000562.1 GCA_023419055.1 Pseudomonadota bacterium
CGCGTCGACACGCTGCGAAAGCGCATCGTCGAGGTGGCCGATCAGTACGCGACCGTGGAGAGCAAGGAAGGCTACCGCACGCCGCTCGAGCGCACCCCGGAAGGTAAGTACATCTGGGGCTCGAACTCGTTCGTGCTCAACAACCTCATCGTGCTCGCGCTGGCGCACGATTTCACGAAAGAGCCGCGCTACTTCGACGCGGTGGTCTCGGGCATGAACTACTTGCTCGGCAATAACCCGCTCGGTCAGTCGTACGTGACGGGCTACGGCGAGCGCCCGCTCGAGAACCCGCATCACCGGTTCTGGGCGCAGCAGGCGAGCCGCAAGTATCCCGCTCCACCCGCCGGAGTGGTCTCGGGCGGACCGAACTCGAACGTCGACGACCCTTACTCGAAGTCGGCCGGCCTCAAGGGCTGCCCCGCGGCCAAGTGCTTCGTCGATCACATCGAGGCGTACAGCGTGAACGAGGTCACCATCAACTGGAACGCCCCGCTCGCCTGGGTCTCGGCGTACCTCGACGAGGCGCAGCATCCCCGAGGGGGCGAACGCTCGACGGCGGGGGAAGCGGGCAAGGCGAAGTAGCCCTCGACCCTTCGAAAGTAAGCAATCTTCTCGCTGGCAGCGGCGCTGCTGGTCGAAAGTCAGTCTGGAGAATCAATGCGTTACGGTCATTTCGACGACGACAACAAAGAATACGTGATCACGACCCCGAAGACGCCGTACCCGTGGATCAACTACCTCGGGTCGGAGAGCTTCTTCGGGCTGATCTCCCATCAAGCCGGCGGCTACTGCTTCTACCGTGACGCGCGCCTGCGCCGCCTCACGCGCTTCCGTTACAACAACGTCCCGACCGACTCGGGAGGCCGCTACTACTACGTGCGTGAAGAGAACGGGGACTACTGGTCACCGAGCTTCATGCCCGTGAAAGAGAAGCTCGACAGCTTCGAGTGTCGTCACGGGCTCGGCTACACGCGCATCACGGGCGTGCGCCAGGGCCTCTCGGTCGAGGAGCTGTTCTTCGTCCCCGTGGGTTACACGGCCGAGGTTCACCAGCTCACGCTCAAGAACACCACCTCCGCGCCCCGCAAGGTGAAGCTGTTCTCGTTCGTCGAGTTCTGCCTCTGGAACGCTCACGACGACCAGACGAACTTCCAGCGCAATTTCTCCACCGGCGAGGTCGAGATCGACGGCAGCGCCATCTATCACAAGACCGAGTACCGCGAGCGCCGCAACCACTACGCCGTCTACTCGGTGAACGCACCGCTCGCCGGCTTCGACACCGATCGCGAGTCGTTCATCGGGCTTTACAACGGCTTCGGTGAGCCGGACGTGGTCGCCGAGGGCAAGAGCAAGAACACGGTGGCGAGCGGCTGGTCGCCGATCGGCTCGCACTGCCTCGAGGTGGAGCTCGCGCCCGGCGAGTCGAAGACCTACGTCTTCGTGCTCGGCTACGTCGAGGTCCCGAAGGACCAGAAATGGGAGAAGCCCGGCGTCATCAACAAGAAGCCGGCCAAGGAGCTGCTCGCCGCGTTCTCCACGCCGGAGCAGGTGAGCCAGGCCTTCGCGAAGCTCAAGTCTCACTGGTCGGGGTTGCTCTCGACCTACAAGATGAGCTCGAGCGACGAGAAGCTCAACCGGATGGTCAACATCTGGAACCCCTACCAGTGCATGGTGACCTTCAACATGTCGCGCTCCGCCTCGTACTTCGAGTCGGGGATCGGTCGCGGCATGGGCTTCCGTGACTCGAACCAGGACTTGCTCGGCTTCGTGCACCTCGTGCCCGAGCGCGCTCGCGAGCGCATCATCGACATCGCGAGCACGCAGTTCGCGGACGGCAGCGCGTACCACCAGTACCAGCCACTCACCAAGCGCGGCAACAACGACATCGGCAGCGGCTTCAACGACGATCCGCTCTGGCTCATCCTCGGTACGTCCGCGTACATCAAGGAGACCGGAGATTTCGCGATCCTCGACGAGCAGGTGCCGTTCGACAACGACGAGAGCAACCAGGCGTCGCTGTTCGAGCATTTGAAGCGCTCGTTCGATCACGTGACGAACAACCTCGGCCCGCACGGCTTGCCGCTCATCGGGCGCGCCGATTGGAACGACTGCCTCAACCTGAACTGCTTCTCCGAGACGCCGGACGAGTCGTACCAGACGACGGGCAACCGCGTCGGCCGCACCGCGGAGAGCATCTTCATCGCGGGCATGTTCGTCGCCATCGGCCCCGACTACGTCGCGCTCTGCGAGCGCCGCGGCTTGAAGGACGAGGCGGAGCGCGCGAAGAAGGCGATCGCCGAGATGGAAGCCACGGTGCTGAAGCACGGCTGGGACGGCGAGTGGTTCCTTCGCGCCTACGACTTCTTCGGCAAGAAGGTCGGCAGCAGGGAGTGCGAGGACGGCCAGATCTTCATCGAGCCGCAGGGCTACTGCGTGATGGCCGGCATCGGCGTGAAGACCGGCGAGGCCAAGAAGGCGCTCGACTCCGTGAAGGAGCGCCTCGACACCAAGTACGGCATCGTCCTCAATAACCCCGCGTACAAGGAGTACCACCTCGAGCTCGGCGAGATTTCCTCGTACCCGCCCGGCTACAAGGAGAACGCGGGCATCTTCTGCCACAATAACCCCTGGATCATCATCGCCGAGACCGTGATCGGCCGCGGCGATCGCGCCTTCGAGTACTACAAGAAGATCGCGCCCGCCTACCTCGAGGAGATCAGCGACGTGCACCGCACGGAGCCGTACGTCTACTCGCAGATGATCGCGGGCAAGGACGCCGTCCGCGCGGGCGAGGCGAAGAACTCCTGGCTCACCGGCACGGCGGCCTGGAACTTCGTCACGGTCTCGCAGTATCTCCTCGGGGTGAAGCCCGAGTGGGACGGCCTGAGCGTGAAGCCCGTCATCGGCACGGAGATCAAGGACTTTACCGTCGAGCGCGTGGCGCGCGGCGCGACCTACCGCATCAAGGTGAAGAACGTGCGCGGTGACGGCAACGTCACCCTCAAGGTCGACGGCAAGCCGCTCTCCGGGCACATCGTCCCGTACGCGGCCCCGGGCTCGACCGTCGAGGTCGAGTGCGAGGCGTGACGAACGACTGACGTTCGCCGCCGAAAAGTGAGGCCCTGCGCTCCCACGAGCGCGGGGCCTCTGCTTTTCGACCGGGCGACGCCGCCCTAGGCGGGATCGGGCGCGCCGGATCCCTCGATCGCTTTGGCGAGCGAGCGGCGCAACAGCGGACCTATCGTGAGGCCCTGAACGACGATCGAGATCACGACGACGGCGTAGGTGATGGCGAGGACGATCTCGCGCTCGGGCACGCGAGCTCCACTCGGGAGGTGGCCGGGGATCGAGAGCGCCAGCGCCACCGACACGCCGCCGCGGAGCCCGCCCCAGGTGAGGACGCGAATGGCGCCGGGGGTGAACACTCGACGCCGTCGCATCAAGCTCACCGGCAACGCCACGGCGATGAACCTCGCCAGAATGACCACCGGGAACGCGACCAGGCCGGCGAGCAGCGTGCGGCCGCTGAACGAGATGATCAGGAGCTCGAGCCCGATCAGGACGAAGAGCACGGCGTTCAGGATCTCGTCCATCAGCTCCCAAAAGTCGTCGAGGTGCTCTCGCGTCTTCTCGCTCATGGCGCCGGCGCGGGCCTCGTTGCCGATGAAGAGCCCGGCCACGACCATCGCGATGGGGCCGGAGACGTGGAGGGCGTAGGCGAGGGCGTAGCCTCCCGCTGCCGTCGCCAGCGAGAGCAGCACCTCCACCTTGTAGTCGTCGACGCTGCGCAACATGACGAGCGCGCCAAAGCCGAGCACGAAGCCGAAGACCACACCGCCGACCGCCTCCTGCAAAAAGAGCAGCGAGAGCCGCGGCAGATCGAATCCGGCGCTCCCCGAGGCGATTTCCAGCAGGCCCAGGAACGCGACTACCGCCACGCCGTCGTTGAACAGCGACTCGCCGGCGATCTTCATCTCGAGCTCCTTGGGAGCGTGGACCTGCTTCAGGATGCTGAGGACCGCGATGGGATCGGTGGGCGAGATCAACGCGCCGAAGAGCAGGCAGTAGATGAGCGAGATCTCGACGCCCAGCGCGTTCAGCAAGCCGTACGCCATCCCGCCGACCAGGACCGTGGACATCGCGACACCAGCAGTCGCCAGAAACCCGATCACCGCGCGTTGCTTCTTCAAGTCCGCGAGGTTCACGTGCAACGCCGCGGCGAACAGCAAGAAGCCAAGCATGCCCTGCATCAGCGTCTTGTTGAAATCGATGCCCTCGAGGTGCGCGCGCGCCTCGGCCTCGATCGCGGGGAAGAGCTCACCCACCGCGACCAGCAAGAGCGAGCTTGCCATGGCGATCAACATCAGCCCGATGGTCGTCGGCAGCCTCAAGAAGCGATGGTTCACGTAGCTGAAGAGCGCTGCCAGCGTGAGGAGCGCCGCCGAGAGCTGGAACAAATCCATGGCTCTCCACTATACCGCCCGCACTTCGGCTCTTCGCGCAAAGTCGTGGGACGAAGCGTGCCGTAGCAAATGGAAACAGTTCGGCTCTGATCTAGGCGGTTCGATGACGTAGATCGGAGACCAGACGCCGCACGCGCTCTGCCTCGTCATTTCGCGAGCTCGCCTCGAGCGCTTGCGCGGTCGCTTCCAAGAGGGGCAGCGCCACCTTGGTCTTCTCGGCACCGAGCAGGCTCGCCACCCCCGGCGAGCCGAGCTTGAGCAGCATCGAGAGCGGAAGACCGGTCAGGCGCGCGAGCGCGCCGTCGGCTTCTCGAACCGCCTCTGCGGGTTGCTCGGTCTTGAGGCGCAGGATCCGCGCGACCGCGTCCGCGAACTGCTCGATGAGGCGCTGGAGGTAGTCACGCCGTTCCACTCGCCAAGGCTGAAACGCAACCGCCCGGCGCGCCATTCGAAAGCGGCCGGGCGGGAGGGAAAAGGAGCGAGTTTGACTTACTTGACGACGACGACGACGTCACACGGGAAGTCGAAGTGAATCGAGCTTTCCCCAGGGGCGCGCCACTGTTCGCAAGCAGTGCCGGTGAGCTCGACCACCGTGGCGGACGTCATGGTCCAGCCGTTGGCTGGGTCATACGGGACGGCGGCGCCGTTGATCTGCACGCCGGCGACGCTGCCGAGATCCGCGCGCGTCCAATCGATCTCGATGTTGCCTTCCGAGATATCGAAGGTGCACGCCTTCACGCCAGCGAGCGCTTCGCGGATCTTGTCGGCGATCGCGGCCTGATCGGTGGGATCGGGCTTGAACACCGTGGCGGTGCCGGCGGTGGGCGAGTACGTGGCGACGGAGTCCGGAGTGGTCTTTCCCGTAGCCATGAAGTCTTGAGCCCAACCCAGGGTGCCGCCGTTGCAGCGCTCGTAGTAGTTGAGACCGGTGAGCGTCTGGTTGCCGTTGATCGTCAAAGTCGCAACCGGTTGGCCCGCTCCTGCGTTCGCGAACGAAGTCAGAGCCTGATCGGCGATCTGCGTCACGCTGGTAGCGACCCCGAGCACGATAGTCGTGATGGGTCCGCGCGCGGCGCCCGTTCGATCCACGCCCTGGGCGAAGCGCTGCAGCGTCCAGTTCACGGAGTCGATGGGGCACTCTTGCCCGGGGTTGTCGCAGTAGTCAGGCTCCCCGTCGGTGACGAAGAGGATGTACTTGCCACCTGGGGTGGGGTCGTTCCAGAGCTCTTCGGCGACGGCGTCGAGCGCGTAGGTCGAGCCCGTGTCGATTTGACCCGCGGCAGGCTGCTCGAGCCCCGAGTACAGCGCCGAAATCGCGGCGTGGTTGTTCATGTCCGGCGGCGTCAACTGCAGGTCGACGTTCGAGGTCGGCACGGCGGGACAAGCGACGCCGAGGGGCGCACCCGCCCACGCTGCGTACGCCGCAAACCCGAAGCGAACTTCACTCTCGAGGGTAGAAATGACGTCCAGCGCGCCGCCGCGGAGCGCCGCCCAGGGCGTGATGTTGTTGACCGGCACGAACATGCTGCCGGAGCGATCCACGACGAGATAGACCGTCGGGATCTGGGGCTCGATATGGATGTCGAACGTCTGACAGCCGCCGGCGTCGGGATCACCGGTGCTGCCCGCGACGTTGATCGAGCCGCCCTGACCGGAGCCCGACCCGCTGCCCGACCCCGCGCCCGTCGTGGCACCGGCTCCGGTGCCAGCTCCGGCGCCCGAGCCGGAAAGGTTTTTGCGTTCGACCCCACCGTCATTCGTCCCACAAGCCAGCGCCAGAAGCGGGGCGAACGCCAGGCCTGCGACACCCAAACGAAAGCCAAGACTCATTCCAACAGTGTAACCGACGCAACCACCGCTGCACGCGGGTTTTACGCGTGAAAAGCGAGTTTTGTAGGATGGTTGCCGTACCTGTTCTGCTCGGGGTGCAGGATTTTACGGAACCGATTTCACGCGGGAGGAGGGCGCCCGGACCGGACGAAGGGGGACGCCACCGCCCCCTTTCGTCTCGAGCTGGGTCTGCCCCAGGCTCACCACCACATAGTCGCGCGGTTGCCCTGATCCTGGCCGTTCGGGAAGGAGCCGTAGCCCTCATAGAGCACGGGCGCAGGCGGAGGCTGGACGCAGTCGACGGGTCGGGCCGGATCGCACTCGCGGCGCGCGTAGAAGTAGCGCGAGGTGAGGCGAGGCGAGAGGATCGCGAAGGAGTGCTCCCGGATGTTGCTGTTCGGCTGGATGCGGTCGAAGCGGACGCCCGGTTGCAGCCAGGAGAGCGCCGCCCAGTTCAGATCGGCGCCGAACTTGAGCTCGTTGACCTCATAGCCCTTGGTGGCGCCCATAGTGGCGGCGTCGGTCGTGGTGTCGTACGACTCACTGCTGACCGTCGCCCTAGAAGCGCTGACCACCGTCAATCTGCTGGGTGAAGTTCGTCAGGCTGAACTCGTACTGAGCGGAGACGGCGTTGATCGAGCCGTTCCCGTCACTGCAGCCGTTGCGACCGAGCCCCCAATTCGCAGCAGCCCCGGTTGGAGGGGCGGGTCGAACGTGAGCGAGGTGCACCCTGGGGCGTCGAAGTTTGTCGGTGACGCCGAGCTGGAACTGCCCGCCACGCTGAGCGTGGAGGACCTCGATGATCGGGGCGACGCTGACAGCGTACTTGCCTTCGATGTGGCTGAAGCCAGCGTAGAGGTAGCCGAAGGCACCGAGCTCGGCTCGAGCTTCCACGCCGCCACCCAGAGCCTGCCATCGGGAAGCCCCGTTTGGCTCGCGCCGCCCATAGCCTGCGTGCGGTCTTCTTCTTGCGTCCAGGCGTGCAGGTAGCGCGCGCCGAACTCGAGGTCACGACCTTGACGCAGCCCGGCGTGCACGTGATTCAAGAGCGTGAAGCGCGATTGTTGTAAAAGTTCGGATCGGGCCGCTTCGTGCCGATGCCTTGCTCGACATAAACGGTGTTGCTCTCGTCGAGATCGAAGTCGACATGGAGTGAGTACCCGGCATGGTGCGTGCGACCGAAGAGATAGGTGTCGTACTCACCGGCGTCGTAGCGCCCCGCCTGACCGTACTAGTCCGAGAAAGCACCGGCCTTGAGAGCGAGTCGGAGGTTCTCGTAGCCGAGATCGGGAGTGATGGTGAGGAAGAGCTCGGCCCAATCGCGCTTGTTGTGTGGAGAGCTCGGAAGCTCAAGAACTGGTCGTCGGGGATGATAGCCGTGGTAGTCGAGCTTTCGCTCGGAGCTCCCCGACCTCTCCGAACCGCTCCGCGTCGCCACCGAGCGTGTCGGTCGATCGCAGCGGCGGCGCTGGTGTCCGCCGTCGGCTCCCCGCTCGAAGTAGCTGCGGCGGTCACCTCGGCCTCAGCGTCGGCCCCTTGTGCTCGAGCGCTGGTGCCGCTGACCAGGATGGAAGCCCCGCAGACGCTCGCGACCAACGATAGCCCCCAATTTTTGATTCCATGCCAAAAACCTCCCTCCGGGATTGTACAACGCTCCAGGGTGAGAGGGTCTGGCTGGGCGAAAGGCGGCTCGCCTGAGACGAACATTGCCTGATAGGCAGGGCACAAAATGACGAACGGGGCCGCGATTGACTCGCGACCCCGTCCTTCGGAGCGCCCCGAGCTAAGCGGGGCTGCTCTCGATCACCACCACATGGAGGCTTCGATTTTGAACACGTTCACGTCGGGGATGTGCAGCGGATCGCCGTTGAGGCCGGTCGCCGTGCCGCCCGTCGCGCGGTTGCCGGTGTCTTGCCCGTTCGGGAACGAACCGTAGCCCTCGTACAGCACCGGCGCGGGGGGAGGCTGCACGCAGCGGAAGGGCAGGGCATCTCCGGTCTCACACTCGCGGCGGGCGTAGAAGTAACGCGAGTACTGGAAGGAGATCGCCTCGCGGGTCAGGAACTGGGACTTGAAGGTGAGGCGGGGCGAGAGGATGGCGAAGGACTGCTCCGGGATGTGGCTGTTCGGTTGAATGCGGTCGAACCGAAGCCCAGGCTGGAGCCAGGAGAGCGCCACCCAGTTCAGGTCGGCGCCGAACTTGAGCTTGTTCACGTCGTAGCCCTTGGTGGCTCCCATGATGCCGGCAGAGGTCGTCGTGTCGTACGACTCGCTGCTGACCATCGCGTAGATTCCGTAGAGGATCAGGCGGAGGTCCTCACCGTCGCCCCAGAAGCGCTGACCACCCTCGATTTGCTGGGTGAAGTTCGTGAGGCTGAACTCGTACTGCGCCGAGATGGCGTTGATCGAGCCGTTGCCGTCGCTGCAGCCGTCGTTGCCGAGGCCCCAGGGCTGGGGAACGGGGGGAGTAGTCATGGGATCCGCCGGCGCGGTGACGGGCACGCTCGTGCAGCCGGGCGCGTTGAAGTAGTTGTCGGTGATGCCGAGCTGGAACTGACCGCCACCCTGAGCGTGGAGGACCTCGATGATCGGGGCGACGCTGACGGCGTACTTGCCCTCGATGTGGCTGAAGCCGGCGTAGATGTAGCCGAACGCGCCGAGCTCGGCGCGGGCCTCGGCGCCCGCCACCCACATCTTGCCGTCGGGCAGGCCCATGCGGCTCTGACCGCCCGAGCCCTGGACACGATCCTCTTCCTGGGTCCAGGCGTGCATGTAGTGAGCGCCGAACTCGAGGTCGCGACCTTGACGCAGGCCGGCATGAATGTGCCCGAGCATCGTGAAGCGGGCGTTGTTGTAGAAGCTCGGGTCTGGACGCTTCGCGCCGATGCCCTGCTCGACGTAGATGGTGTTGCTCTCGTCGAGGTCGAAATCGATGTGCAGGCTGTAGCCGGAGTTGTGAGTCCGACCGAAAAGATAGGTGTCGTACTCACCCGCGTCGTACCGGCCGGCCTGGCCGTACTTGTCCGAGAAGGCGCCGGCCTTGAGGGCGAGCCGGAAGTTCTCGTAACCGAGGTCCGGGGTGATGGTGACGAACCCCTGGGAGATGCCGAACTGCGCGTCGACCTCGTTCCAGGCGGCCTCGGCGAAGTTGTAGCCCTGGATGGAGACGGTACCGGAGGCCCAGGAGTTGCCGATGGTGAGGAAGAGCTCGGCCCAGTCGCGCTTGTTGTGGGGGGAGCTCTGGAAGCTCAAGAACTGGTCGTCGGGGATGATCGGGGCGTGCAGCGTCGTATTGCTGGCACC
>JAEZYO010000631.1 GCA_023419055.1 Pseudomonadota bacterium
AAAAAACCAAATCGGTCGTTCGGTCAAGTTGCGCATGCCAGAAAAAACCAAATCGGTCGTTTCGGTCGAGTCTGGCTCGTCAGAAAAACCAATCGGTCGTCCTGGTCGAGTCTGGCTCGCCAGAAAAGCCCAATCGGTCTCTTCTGCCTTCCGGAAGCATGCGAACTGGAGCCCGGAGCAATGACCAACCAACACGACGACGACGCCGTCCTCAGCGCAGCGCTGCTCGAACTGAGCGACACCGAGCGGTTCCTGCGGGACAAGGCGCGAAGCGACGCAGAGCGCGCCGCGCAGCTGAACGCCGTACGGGAGGAAGGCCGCGAGGTGGACGCCTCCTCGACGATCGGCTAGCGAGGCGGAGGGATGCCGAAGTCAACAGCACAACGACGCGCGATCCACGCGATGCGCGGGAACACCGGCGTCGGAAAGTCCGCGATCATCGCGCAAGGGGTGATCCCGGAGCTCGAACCGCCCGTGCCGACCGTAGATCCGGACCGCTTCAAGAGCGCGCTGCTGGCGGAGACAGGGCCGGGCATCATCGGGCGCCAGGTGCAGGATGAGGCCGTCATGCTCTCGAGGCGGTTCTTGGCGCAGCTGCTCGATGCACCAGCTGCCGAGTTTCCGAACATCGTGATCGACAAGCGATTGCTGGACGTCGACAACGTCCGCGCGCTGGCGGAGGAAGCGAGGCGACGGAACGCCGAGCTCAACGTGTTCGACATCGACGCGCCGCTCGAGCAATCCTTGATCGAGGTTCTGCTGCGCGAGATCAGCGGGGCCGCTGCGGTCGTGCCCTTCGACGTCGTCGGCAGGTTCGGATTCGTCCCGGCGAGAAAGAACCGACGAGGCATCATCAAGCTGTTCCGCGCGGACCCCAAGCTCGGTCGCTACGAGCTCTACGCAACGACGCCGAGCGGTGACCTGGTCCTCGTCGCACGCGTCGCGGAGGGAAAGCTCGAGATCGCGGACCGGGAGCTCTTCGCAGAAGTGACCGATGGTGATGCGCTGGCGGAGGTCGATCGCCTCGCCGATACACGCATCACGGCGCAGGAGATCTCTCGAGTGACCGGTGGTTTCGAGGAGGGGGAGTTCAAGAGGCAGGTCGTTCAGGCGCTCGGCGAGTACGAGGGACAGACGTGGCGAGAAGCGCTCGACGGGCACGCACGGTGGAGGCCGGTTCAATGAGCGGTCAGATGGACAGTGACGACGCGTGGTTCGATGAGTTCGACGCTCGGAAGGAGGCAGAGGAAGCTCTGCGGCTGAGCGCTGCCCGAGAAGATGCGGCAAAGGTCGGTAAGGAGCCGTTCAGCGCGGAGCTACTGTCACGGTACTACGCGCCGAGGCACCGCACGGACGCGGAACCGGGCACGATCGTGAAGGCGCTCGCGGAGTACGAGTCGGCTTATTACTTGAGCTGTCCCGAGATCCGGACCCTGGAGAAGTTCGGAGCGAAGCTCGGTGAGGGCTATTTCTACGACTGGTGAGGGGCGCGAAGCAGGGCTGCTCTGCCGTACGCTCCACCGGGAGAGGAGACGACGCTCGAACACGGCTGCTCCGGGCGACGACTTGAGTTGCGATGACCGCTACGGAGCTCGCTCTCGACACCCGGCGTAGCTTTCGACGAGCTCGATGAGGCTCTCGAACTCCCGACGTTCACCGCCCAGCCGAGTGATCGTTCGGTGACGCGTGCCGTCGTACGCTTCGAGTGAGAGGCTGCCCGTCGCGTAGACCCCTTCCTTCCGGGGCAGGCTCGATTGCGCGGTCCAGACATGGGTCGCCTCGACCTGCTCTTGAATGGCGCCCCACTCGGCGGGTGTGAGCTCCCGCAAGCGCGTCCAGGTCCAGTAGGAGCCGTCTGGTTCGGGGCGCTGCCTGATGGCGCGCACGGTCAGCAGTGACTTACCGCCGGAGTGATTGACGCGAATGATGGTGGGGCCCCGGTGGTCGGAGCGGAACACCCATCGATAGACGACGCCCTTGAAATCGGTCACCGGCGGCTCACCCCAGTAGATGAGTCGATCCCAGTGTCCCGCCGGCACGCGGTGCCGGCACTTCTCCGAAGTGTCGTCCGGCCCGCATTCGGGAAGCCGAGTGGGATCGGCGGGGGCATCCTTGCTGAAGGCGGCTTCGGGCCATGCTCGCGACCCGGTCCAGTCCTCGGGTACTCGCACCGCTGAACTTTCCGGGCAAAAGTGAGCGATCTCGCCCGGGACCACGTACTGAGCCGCGCAGCCGCCGGAGAGCGCAGCCGCGCCGAGCAGGAGCGTGCGCAGCCGGGGCGCGATCAAGGTTCGTACAGCCGATCGATGTAGCGGCGCAACAGCTCTCCGATGGCGCCGCGCACCGGGAACGACGCGGCGAGCCCGTAAACCGGCGCCATCCCTCCGTTCGTGGGGGGCGAGAGCCGGACCTCGTTCACGCTGGCCCGCAGATCATTCGCGAAGCGCTCAGCGACACCCGGCAGGGTGTGGCGCAGCGTGACGCAGAGGTGGAGGCTCGGCGGGGCCTGGAGACCGTTCAGGTTCCAACCCCGGCGGGTCATCTCGTCGAGCACGCGGTAGACGTCGACGAGCGGCGACGTGAAGGCGAGCACGAACAGCGGATCGCCGATGAGCCGGAGCTCGGGGATGTCGATGATGGCTTTCTTCAGCGTCTCGGCCGTCGAGAGGATGCGCTTGGCGGCTTCGAGGTAGCCGCTCTCGCCGATGCTGATCATGGCGGCCCAGCACTGCGCGCTGAGCGCTCCGGGGCGGCTTCCGGCGAAGGTGGGTGAGAAGTAGAGCCCGCCGGGCCAATCCGTGGTGACGAAGTACTGGAAGCGACGGAGCTCGGCGCCGCGGTAGAGCACGACGGACGTGCCCTTGGCTGCGTAGCCGTACTTGTGGGTGTCCGCGGACATCGAGGACACGCCGGGCAGCCGGAAATCGAACGGCGGCACCGGGTAGCCGAGCCGCTCCGCCCAAGGGAGCAAGAATCCGCCGAGGCAGGCGTCGACGTGGAGCCCGACCCCGCGCTCGAGCGCGATCTCGGAGAGCGCCTCGATCGGATCGATCACGCCGTGCGGAAAGCAGGGCGCCGAGCCCACGAGCGCCACCGTGCGCTCGGTGATCGCGTCTGCCATCGCACCCGTGTCGGCGCGGTAGTCCGCGGCGACGGGGATGCGCACCAGCTCGATGCCGAAGATCTCGGCCGCCTTGTCGAAGGCGGCGTGGGCGCTCGACGGCGCGATGACTTGCGGTTTTGCGGAGGAATCACGAGCCAGAGCGCGGTCGCGGTAGGTCTTCATCGCGAGCAAGATGCTCTCGGTGCCGCCGGAGGTGACGGTGCCGCACACCCGGACATCGGCGGGGTCGGTCTGTTTGCCGCCGAGCAGGCGCGCGGTCATGGCCACGATTTCGGCCTCGAACTTGGTCGCGCTCGGCCAGAGATCGGCGTGCAAGGGGTTCGCCTGTGAGGCGAGGCCGTAGACGCGGTTCAAGAAGTCGATGTGGTCCGGGTCGCCATGATACACCGCGCCCGAGACGAAGCCCGACTCCCAACGCTCGCGTTCGGAACGCGTCAGGCGCTCGACGAGCTCCAGCACCGCCTCACGACCGAGCCCCTGCTCCGGCAAGGTGGTGAAGGACTTGAAGCGACCTCGGTAAGGCCGAATCGAGGCGGTCACCGGCTCGAGCAGCTTCTCGTACTCGCGCTCGATGCGGCGGCGTATCGCCGGAATGCGGCTCCCCTGCTCGAAGGCCCAGTTGATGAGGTTCGGGTTGATGCGCTCGAGCGCGCGCCCGATCAACGGCAGGTGCCTCATGTCGTTTTCGCCTTGGCGTTGAGACGCTCGAAAATGGGCCGAGCGCTCGAGTGGAAAGCCATGAACTCAGAAAATAGCCGGTCGTAGACCGCGCGGTTCTCGCGCCGCGGCTGGACGCGTTCCGACACGGCGACTCGGCTCTCGACGTCGTTGAAGGAGAGCTCCTTCTGCCCGACGAACGCGATCAGCGCGGCGCCCCGCAGGTTAGACATCATGGGGTCCTTCACGCGCAGGAGCGGCCGATCGAGCACATCCGCGAAGATCTGGGTCCAGAGCTCCGACTCGGCGCCGCCACCGATGAAGCGGAGCTCGTCGATGCGACGTCCGGCGAAATCCTCGACGCATCCGAATAACCAGCGTGAGTTGTAAGCGACGCCTTCGAGAACGGAGCGGAGCACGTCCGATCGCTCGTGCGAAAGCGAGTAGTTGAGGAAGCCGCCCCGAAGCGCCGGATCCTCGACGGGAGTGCGCTCCCCGTACAGCCAAGGCAAAAACAAGAGCCCGGAGCTCCCTGGCTTGGCCTGCGCGGCCACGCGATCGAAGCGCTTGAAGAAGTCCTTCGGCGGTGGTCCCGCTCCGAGATCGTCGTTCGGAAAGAAGAGCCTGTCTCGCACGTGCGTGAGGCACGCCCCGGCGCTCTCCTGCTCGTTCA
>JAEZYO010000747.1 GCA_023419055.1 Pseudomonadota bacterium
TGACTCCCACCACTCGCGGTGATGAACGCCGATCTCGTCGGCTCGATGTCTTCCAGCGCCGCTGAGGCGACTTCCTCTTACAGCTTCCGCCATGACGTTCTCCTCGCCCCGAGGCTGGTGCAGCACCCGTGCCACGCGCGCGCCTTTGGACCACGAGAAGCGCTCGCAGCGGGGCACGTGAAACGCGGGTTTTCGCGCGTGCTCGCCGCGCTTGCCGCGCACGTGCCCGTGAATCACGCGACAATCTGCGACAGCGCGCGCAGAGGAGTCGTGGCGGAACCGTGTCGTTCTTCGCTCAATCGCCGTCGAGCGGGAGACCAACTCGAGAGGGTGACGGTGGAGGAGAGCTGCGCTGATAGGTTTCGCCTCTCACAGCGTTCGAAAGGAAGCGTTGGCGCCTTCCCACTGGGAGACCCAAGATGTTCCGTACGTTCATGGCTCTCGCCATCATCTCGGGATTGGGATCCGGGGCGCTCCACGCGGTGACCGGCCCCGATCACGTGCTTTCTCTGGCCCCACTCGCCATCGGCCAGCGGCGGACGGCGTTTCGGCTCGGCCTGGTGTGGGGTGTCGGCCACGCCCTAGGTACGGTGCTGCTGGTCACCCTGCTCGCGCTCATCGCGGCGCATTCGGAGCTCGGTCACATTTCAGCCTGGAGCCAGCGGATCTCCGGGGCGGCGCTCGTCTCGATGGGGCTCTGGAGCTTCTATTTGGCGCGCAGGTCCGGCCGCTCGAGCGACCGCACGGGTCCCGAGCAGAAGCGGAGCGTCCTCACCATCGGTCTCGTCCATGGGTTGACCGGAGCGGCGGCCCTGTTGCTCCTCTTGCCCGCGGTGTTCTCGAGCGGGCACCTGGTGCGGTTGCTCTACCTGGGTGGCTTCACTCTGGGCAGTACGCTCGCCATGGGCGGGCTCACCTGGCTCGTGGCACGGGCCGCGACCCGCGCCCTCCGCGGGAGCGTGGTGAACCGGGCCCAGAAGATCGCCGCGCTCGCGTCGGTCGCCTTCGGCGCCGTCTACTTCGCGTTCGTGTGACGCGCCTCACGCCACTTCGCGCCGAGACTCCTTGGGGCCACGCGGAGCAGGCCCGGGGCTCGCGTTGCGGCTCGAGGGCAGCTCAATCAGGCGCTCCGGCCCCGAGTGTCGAGCGAAGGCTCGGCGGAGCGCGCTTCGCAGCGCTTCCGCTACCAGCGGAGACGACTCTTCGCTCACGATGTCGACGTGGCTCGAACCGCACTGGACGATCTCGAAGTTGCCCTGGACGAGCGACCCCCAGCCGTTCGTGTGGTGCGGGCGGTCGCCGATCCCGCCGCCCGCGCTGAGCGCGGGGTCGGCCTGGATCAAGAGCACGTCGCCGGCGTACGGCTCGGGCTTGTAGTTCGCGGCGGCCTCTTCTGTCGCCATCCAGACCGCGTCGTTCCTGAAGCGGAACGGGAACAAGGTCGCGAGCGTCGCCCGGACGCGCCGAGCCAGTCGCTCGGCCTCGGCGCGTGCGCGAGAGACCACGCGATCGGCGAGATAGTGGGCCGCACCGCGCCGACGCAGGTTCTGGAGATGCGCGTCGAGGCGCTCGGAGAATGACCAGGACGGTGCTGTCGGGCTCAGGGTGTCGAACAACACGACCAGCGCGACCTGTTCGCGTGCAGCCACGAGCTGCTGTGCGACTTCGTAGGCAGCGAGCCCGCCCGCCGAGTACCCCGCCAAGAAGTAGGGACCGTGCGGCTGGATGGAACGAATGTCGCCGATGAAGTCCGCGGCCATCTCTCGCATGTCTCGATGCGGAGGGTACTGGCCGTCGACGCCCCGCATTTGGAGACCGAAGAAGGGCTGGTCTTCCCCGAGCTCCGCCGCGACGTGACGCAGGTTCATGGGGTTGCCGCCAAGACCCGCGACACAGAAGAGGGGAGGCTGCGAGCCTCGGGGCTGGATCGGGACGATGCTGGTAAAGCTCCGGACTATCGCGGTCTTTTGCTTCGCGCCCAGCGGCCCCAGGCGAGCCGCCAGGCTCTCGACCGTGGGAGACTCGAACAGCGCGGCGAGCGGCAGCCGAGCGCCGAACAAACGTCGGACCTCGTTCGAGATCTTGACCGCCACGAGCGAGTGTCCCCCGAGATCGAAGAAGTCTTCGTTCACGCCGATCTTCGGAAGATCGAGCGCGTGCTGCCAGATCTCGCAGAGCGCGGCTTCGGTCGGGTTGCGAGGCGCGACGAGCTCCAGGCGCTCCACGGACTCGGTGGGTTCGGGGAGCGCGTTGCGATCCACCTTGCCATTCGGGGTGAGCGGCAGCGCAGGCAGGCACACGATCGCGCCCGGGAGCATGAACGCCGGAAGTGTCGAGCGGAGGCGCGCTCTCACGCCTTCGGTCCCCGGGTAACCGGCGCCGCTCACGACGTAAGCGATCAGGCGCTTGTCCGCCTCGCTGCCGCGCGCCGCGACCACCGCGTCGCTGACACCGGGCGTCTTACGAAGCGCGGACTCGATCTCGCCGAGCTCGACCCGGTGTCCCCGAATCTTCACCTGGTGGTCGTTCCGACCGAGGTAATTGAGCCGCCCGTCGGGAGACAGGCGCACGAGATCGCCCGTGCGGTACATGCGCGGACCCTGCTCGGGGCTGATGCGGTTCTCGACGAAGCGCTCCGCGGTGAGCTCGGGGCGGCCAAAGTACCCCCGCGCGACGCCGGGGCCCGCGATGTAGAGCTCGCCCGGCGCGCCGGGCGGCACGAGCGAGCCGCGATCGTCCAAGATGAAGACGGAGGTGTTGGCGATGGGCTTGCCGATGGTCACGAGCTCGCCCGCGCAGAGCCGCTGGACGCATGACCAGACCGTGGTCTCGGTAGGCCCGTACAGGTTCACGACCTCGCCCGACACGAGGGACAAGAGCTCATCGGCGAGGTCGGGAGAGAGCGCTTCGCCCCCCAGCATCAGCATCGAAAGCGACGCGAGCGCTCGCCGGCCGGCCTCGTCGAGCAGGAGCACCCGCGCTTGAGACGGCGTGCACTGGAAGTGAGTGACGCCGTGCCGCTCGACGAGCGCCGGGATGGTGTAGCGCGGGTTCTCGACCTGCCCGAGCACCGACTCTCCGAGCAGCGCGACGCGACGGCCGTGGCACAGCGAGCCCAGGATCTCGAGCACGCTGATGTCGAAGGAGATGCTCGTCCCCGCGAGCCAGACGCCCTCCTGGTCGAGGTCGATGGCAAGCTCCATGCCCCTGAAGAAGCTCGTGACGTTCTGGTGCTCGACCATCACCCCTTTGGGTTTACCGGTGGAGCCGGACGTGTAGATGACGTACGCGAGCTGGCTCGGCTGTTCGGGCTCGTCCAGTCGAGAGCGCGGTCCACGCTTGAGCTCCTCCGCGTGGAGATCGAGCAAGAGGAGCTCGGGGACGGAGTCGAGACGTTCGGCGAGTTTGTCGGTGGTGACGAGCACCTTGGCGCGGGAATCCGAGAGCACGTGCGCGATGCGCTCGCGCGGGTAGTCGGGGTCGAGCGGTACGTAAGCGCCGCCGGCCTTGTGAATGCCGAGCATGCTCGCCACGAGATCGGGGCCGCGCTCGAGGCAGAGGCCCACGAGCACGTCCGGCCCGACGCCGCGGCGGCGCAGGGCGTGCGCTATCGCGTTCGCGCGATCGTCGAGCTCTCGGAACGTGAGGGCGCGCTCCTCGAACAAGAGCGCCGTGGCGTCCGGGCGCCTGTCGACCTGTTGCTCGAAGAGCCGGTGCACGAGCGCCCGCTGGTTCCAGGAAGCCTCGGTCTGGTTCAGAGCGTCGAGCCAGGCGCGTTGGTCCTCTTGCGAAAGGAGCTCGACGTCCTCGAGCTTCGCCGACCAGACGCGCGGCGCACTCGCGAGCACGTGACGGAAGGCGCGGCACAGGCGCGCAGCGGTCTCCGCCTCGTAGATCTGCGCCATCGCGTCGACGCCGACGTGGAGCACGGGTCCGCGCGGTTCGATCCAGAAGCCGAGCTCCACGGTGCTCGTGCGGATCGCGGACGAGAGCGGCTCGACCTCGGTCGCGCCCAGACGAAGGACGCGCCCGCTGCCGTTCTTGCAGCGAAAGGCCAGTTGGTGGAGGGGGAGCTCGTCGAGATCGCGCTCTCCGAGCACGCTGTGCGCGAGCTTGTCGAAGGCGAGGTCCTGGTGAGCGAAGGCTTCGTTCCGGGAGCTCTCGACGCGCCAGCAGAGCTCGCCGAAGGTGCCGCCGGCGGGCACGTCGGAGCGCACGACGACCGGGTTCTCGAGCATCCCGAGGTTCCGCCCCGAGAGCTCACCGCGGCCCGTCCCGTGCACCGTGACGCCGAAGTCGGCCTGACCGCTCTGACGCGCGAGCACGAGCTCGAGCGCCGCGAGCGCGATCGACTCGAGCGCCACGCCCTGGGTTTCGGCGAGCTCCTTGAGAGCGCGAGTGTCGCCGGCGTCGAGCATCGAGCTCGTGTGGTTCGCGCTGCCGTTGATGCGCCGCGGGCGCGGGCGATCGGGCGGCAGGTCCAGCGTGCGCGGCATTCCGGAGAGGCGCTCGCGCCAGAACGCGACCCGCTGCTCGGCGCTGATCGAGGGCTCCTCGGGCGCTTCGGGGGAGTTGAGCTTGGCCAACCTGAGGCCGCTCTCCAGGGGCGGCTCGCGGCCGGTCGCGCGCGTCTCGTACAGCTCGCAGAGCTCGCTCATGAGCGGCTCGAACGAGACCTCGTCGAGCACCACCCGCGTGGTCACGAGCAGCAACACGGCGCGCTCCGGCCCCTGGCGGAACAGGAAGAAGCGAATCAACGGCGCCCGCGCGTGGTCGAACGGTCGCCGGATCTCGAGCGCTCGGCGCTTGCCGATCGTGCGATCCCGCTGCTCCTCGTCGAGCCCCCGGTAGTCTTCGACCTCGAGGGAGAGCTCGACGTTCTTCGTGACCTGATACGCGTGCCCGTCGCACATCATGATCGCGGAGCGGAGGATGGGGTTCCGTCTACCGAGCTCCTGCACCGCCCAGCGCAACGCGTCCACGTCGAGGGCGCCGGTGAGCGCCAGCGCGAGCGGTAGGTTCACGAGCGCGCTGCCGGGGTGCGCTTGATCGAGCTGGAAGAAGCGGAGCTTTTCGCTGGTCAGGGGGGTCGAGTACATGCCTTCTCCTAGCCGGTCAGACGCACGCTTCCTGGGTAGCAGGCGGCGCCGACGTCCCGAGCGCCCTGCCTCGCCGAAGGTCCACGCAGCTGCTTCGCCCTGGCGGCGGTGAGCGCTCGCTTGAGCGCGGCCGCGGCGAGCGACGCAGCTTGCGGACCGACGACGTCGCTGTGACTGCAAGCGAGCTCGACGATCTCGAGCTCACCCGTGACGAAGCCGCGCCAGCCGTTCGATTCGTGGGGGCGGTAGCCGATGCCGTCGCCGGCGCTGAGGCCAGGGTCGGCGCGCACCAACAGCACGTCGAATGGCGCGGGCTCGGGTCGATACTCGCGGATCGCTTCTTCCGCCGCGGCCCAGACGGCGTCGTGGCGGAACGCGAAGGGATAGTGCGTGGCGAGGCGCGCGCGCACGGAGCGTGAGAGTCCGCTGACCTCTTCGCGCAGGCGTGAGACGACTCGATTGGGCAGGTACGCTACGCCGCGCCGGCGCAGATTGTCGACGTGCGCTTCGAGGCGCTCTCGAAGCGACCAAGGTTGCATGATGGGGTTCAAAGTATCGAAAAACACGACCAGCCCTACGCGCTCGCCCACGTCATGCAGCAAGCGAGCCATCACGTACGCAGCGAGGCCACCCGCGGAATATCCCCCGAGGTAGTACGGGCCCTCGGGCTGCACGCGCTTCACGTCGGCCAGGAACTCCTGCGCCATGTCCCGGATGCGGCGGTGAGGGACGTGCTTACCGTCGACCCCGCGGAACTGGAGCCCGTAAAACGGCTGTTCGCTGCCGAGGGCCGCCGCCAAATGGCGCAGGTTCATGGGGTTGCCTCCCACTCCGGCGACACAGAAGAACGGCGGCAGCGTGCCGCGCGGTTGAATCTTCACGAGCGTGGACCAACGCTCGGGATCGGCGCCGTCGGGCGAGCGCTGCGCGAGCTTTGCCAAGCGGCGCGCGAAGGTCTCGACGGTCGGACACTCGAACAAGGTCGCGAGCGGGAGGCGAACACCGAAGCTCCGGTACACCTCGTTCGACAGCTTGACCGCGACGACGGAGTGCCCGCCCAAATCGAAGAAGCTGTCGCGCAGCCCGACGCGGTTCACCCCGAGCGCGTCCTCCCAGATCTCGCAGAGGCGGCGCTCGAGCTCGTCGCGCGGCGCCACGTACTCGCGCGCCGGGAGCGGGGTCTCCTCGGGGGGCGGCAGCGCGGCGCGGTCGATCTTGCCGTTCGAGTTGAGCGGCAACGCGGGCAAGCGCACGAAGAGCGCCGGCACCATGAATTGGGGCAGCCGCTCCTCCAGGCCCTGCTTGAGGGCTTGCTCTCCGTCGAAGCGGAGGTTCGTGACCACGTAGGCGACGAGGCGCTTCTCGGCGCCGTCGCCGCGCGCCGTCACGACCACGTCGTCGACGCCTTCGTGCGCGCGGATGGCTGCCTCGATTTCGCCGAGCTCGACGCGATACCCGCGGATCTTGACCTGAAAATCGTTGCGGCCGAGGTAGAGCAGCGTGCCGTCCGGAGCGTAGCGGACGAGATCACCCGTCCGGTACAGGCGCGCGCCGAGCTCCGGGCGGATCGTGTTCGGGACGAAGCGTCGGTCCGTGAGCTCCGGACGGTCGAGGTATCCGCGGGTGACACCAGGACCCCCGATGTAAAGCTCGCCGGCGACGCCGAAGGGGACGGGAGCGCCCGACTGGTCGAGGACGAAGAGCACCGTGTTCGGGATGGCCTTGCCGATGGTGACGCGCTTTCCGCGCTCGATCGGGGCGCTGGTGGTCGCGTAGACCGTGGTTTCGGTCGGGCCGTACACGTTGATGACCTCGCCCGGGACGAGCTCCGCGAGCTCGTCGGCGAGGTCCTGGGGCAAGACTTCTCCGCCCAAGAGAAGCTGCCGGAGTTGACCGAGCGCGCGCCTGCCGGACTCCTCCATCACCAGCATGCGCGCTTGAGATGGCGTGCATTGAAAGTGGGTGATGCCGTGCCGCGCGACGAGCGCCGGGATCGCGTAGCGCGGATCGGCGACCTCGCCGAGCACGGCCTGGCCGAGCACGACGACCTTCGCTCCGTGGCAGAGCGAAGCCAGGATCTCGATCGTGCTCATGTCGAAGCAGACGCTCGCGCTCGCGAGCCACACTCCGCTCGCGTCGAGCCCGAGCGCGCCCTCGACGCCCACGAAGAAGCTCGTGACGTTGCGGTGCTCGACCATCACGCCCTTCGGAGTCCCGGTGGAGCCCGAGGTGTAGATGACGTAAGCGAGCTGATCGGAGCGCTCCGGCCGATCCAGGCGCGCGCTCGACTCGCGCTGGATCTGCTCTCCGTCGCGGTCCACGAGCACGAGCGAGGCGCGCGTCCTGATGGACGACGCGAGCTCGGCGGTCGAGACCAGCACGCTCGCGCCGCAGTCGGCGAGGAGCTCGTTCACGCGCTCGACCGGGTAGTCGCGGTCGAGCCCGACGTACGCTCCGCCGGCCTTCAAGATCGCGAGCATCGCGATCACGAGATCGAGGCCGCGCGGGAGGTAGAGGCCGACGCGGCTGTCCGGTCCCACGCCGTGCCGCACGAGCGCGTGCGCCAGGCGGTTCGCGCGCTCGTCGAGCTCGCGGAAGGTGAGCGCCTGCTCTTCGAACAGGAGCGCCACGCTCTCCGATCGCCGGTCGACCTCGCGCTCGAAGAGCCGATGAACGAGGGCAGCTTCGTCCCAAGGGGTCTCGGTGTCGTTGAGCTCGTCGAGCAGGTAGGACTCGTCTTCCGGCGCGACGATGGGGACGCGATCGGCGGGCGCGTTCGGGTTCGCGACCACGAACTCGAGCACCTGCTGGAGGCTGCGGAACAGACGCCCGGTGGTCTCGGCGTCGAAGAGGTCGGAGGCGGCTTCCATAGCGAGGAAGACGGCGTCGCCGTGATCGCGCAGCCAGAACGTGAGGTCCGTCAAGACCGAGCCCGTGAACGAGGGCAGCGGCTCGATCTCGACGCCGCCCATCTTGTAGGATCGCCCGCGCGCCTCTTGGAAGCTGAACAGCACCTGGAACAGGTTGGCGCGGTTCTGATCGCGCTCTGCGCCGAGCAGTCGGTGCAGCTCGTCGAAGGGGACGTTGCGGTGAGCCAGCGCCTCGATCTGGCTCTTTCGCACGCGCGCGAGCAGGTCACGGAACGTGGAGCCGGGGCTCACGTCCGAGCGCAGCACGAGCGTGTTCACGAACATCCCGATGAGGTTCTCGCACTCGGCGCGCTCGCGCCCCTCGGCCGGAACCCCGATCGCGAAGTCGGTCTGCCCCGAGTAGCGGGCGATCAAGAGCTCGATCGACGCGAGCAGGACCATGCTGAGCGTCGCGTTGTGAGTGACGGCGAGCCGTCGCAGATCGCTCACCAGCCCGGGGTCCAACCAGGCGAAGCACTTCGTCCCGAGGTGGCTCGCTCGGCGAGGCCGCGGCCGATCGAACGGCAGGTCCAGGCTGCTCGGCATGCCGGCGAGCTTCTCGCGCCAGTACCGCACGTCCGCAGCACGGGCTCGCTCGAGCGCGCGCTCGTTCCAGCGCGCGAAGTCGGCGAACCGGCACGCGGGCGCCGCGGGAGCGGGCGAGCCCAGGGCGTGGTGTTCGTAGAGGCTCACGAGCTCGCGGAGCAGGATCGCCTGGGAAGCTCCGTCGAACACGAGGTGGCTCGCCACCACGACCAGCACGTGCTCCTGGTCGCTCAGCTTGAACAAGAAGCACCGCGCGAGCGGCCCCCAGTCGGGCTCGATCGGGCGCGAGAGCTCCTCGGCTCGTCGCGCGAACACGACGCGCTCGCGCTCGGTCACGCCGAGCTCCGAGTAGTCCTCGACTTTGAGTGTGAGCGCGACGCCTTCGTTGGCTTGCAGCGGCACGTCGTCGAGGACGAGCACGTGCGAGGTGAGGGCGTCGTGGCGCTGACCGATGTCACGCACGCTTCGCTCGAGCGCGGCCGTGTCGAGCGCGCCGCGCAGCCGGAGCGTCAAGGGGACGTTGAGCATCGCCGTCGAGCCGGCGAGCTGGCTCAAGAACCAGAGTTGGTACTGCGCCTGGGTGAGCGGCGCGGGCTCGGCCGGCGGGTGGACGGCGATGGACTCGAGCTCGGGCAGCGGCTCGAGGGCGCTCTCGAGCACCGCGATGATGGCGTCCCGCTCGGCCCGAATTCGGCCCATCAGCTCGGGCGTGAGCACTCCGTGCGGCGCGCTCACGCGCAGCTTGCCGTCGTCCAGCCGGAGGTCGACCGAGAGGCGCGAGAGCTCCTCGATGAGTAGAGCGACGGTCACAACAACACTTCCTCTCGCTCTCTGGTCGAGGCGGCTCGCACGCCCGAGCCCCGCTTGATGAGGAGCGTCGCCTCGACGAAGCTCGCGAGGCTCTCGATGGTCGGGCTCCCGAACACGACACGCATCGGCAGATCGACGCCGAACACGCCGCGGATGCGCGCGCTCAAGCGCAGCGCGGACATCGAGTGACCGCCGAGCACGAAGAAGTCGTCGCCCAGGCCGACACGGCTCGCGCCGACGAGCTCACCGACGATCTCGGCGAGGGCGCGTTGAACGTCGGTCTCCGGCGCCCTGTAGGAGCGCGCCGTGCCGAGCTCGGGCGCCGGCAAGGCCTTGCGATCGACCTTTCCGTTGGGCGTGAGCGGGAAGGAGCCGAGCACCACCACGTGCTGCGGCAGCATGTAAGACGGCAGCCGATCGCGGAGCGCGTCGCGCAGCGTCTGTTCGAGCAGCTCCGCCGAAGGATGCGCGCGAACGTACGCGACGATGCGCTGATCCTGCGGGCGATCTTCGCGCACCACCACCACGGCTTCGAGCACGCCGTCGCACTCGACGAGCCGCGCCTCGATCTCGCCGAGCTCGACGCGGTGACCTCGAACCTTCACCTGGAAGTCGCTGCGCCCGAGCCACTCGAAGCGACCGTCCCAGCGGAGGCGAGCCAGATCGCCGGTCTTGTACAGGCGGCCCGAGCCCGTGAAGGGATCGCTCACGAAGCGCTCTCGAGTGAGCGCTGGCCGGTCGTGGTAGCCGCGCGCGACGCCCTCTCCCCCGATGTACAGGTTGCCCGTCACGCCCGGCGGTACGGGCCGGAGGTGGTCGTCGAGCACGTAGGCGGTCGTGTTCTCGATGGGGCGTCCGATGGTGATGGGCTGCCCCTTCACCTCTTCGAGCGTGGACCAGATGGTGGTCTCGGTGGGGCCGTAGCAGTTCCAGAGGGAGTGCGTGCGAGCCGTGAGGCTCAGCGCGAGCTCGTGGTCGAGCGCCTCACCGCCGCTCAGCGCCTTGAGGCCCGGGTGCCCTTGCCAGCCCGCTTCGAGCAGCACGCGCCACCCCGCGGGCGTAGCCTGCATCACGGTCGCCTTGCTGCTCTCGATGAGCTGCGCGAGCTTCTTCCCGTCGGTCGTCTCGTCGTGGGTGGCGAGCACGACACGCGCGCCCACCACGAGCGGCAAGAACATCTCGAGCACCGAAATGTCGAAGGACGGCGTGGTCACGGCGAGCCAGACGTCCGAGGGCGCGAGCCCCGGCCGCCGCCGCATCGAGGCCAAGAAGTTCGCGACGTTGCGGTGCTCGACGACGACCCCTTTCGGTTTGCCCGTCGAGCCCGAGGTGTAGATCACGTACGCCGGGTCCTCGAGGGTGGAGTTGTCGAGATCGGTCGTCGCGTCTTCGCGCGGCGCGTCGATCAGCAAGGTGCGAGGTCCGCTCGGCACGTGCGGGACCAGCGTTCGCTCCGTCACGACCGCAGAGAGCTTCGCGTCGGACACGATGAACTCGAGGCGCTCGCGCGGGTAGTCGGGGTCGAGCGGAACGTAGGCAGCTCCGGCGCGCATGATGCCGAGCAGCGCGGTGAGGAGCTCCACCGAACGCGCCAGGAACACCCCGACGAAGCTGCCCGGGCCGACGCCGCGCGCACAGAGCTCCTGCGCGAGCGCCGCCGAGGCTCGGTCGAGCTCGGCGTACGTGAGCGAGCGCCCGGCGCACGCGACGGCGACCATGCCGGGAGCTTTCACGGCGTTGTCGCGGAACTGAGCGCAGAGGGTCTCGCCGGCGAGGGCCGTGCGCGTCTGGTTGACGCCCTGGACGACCTCTTCGAGCTCCGCGGCGGGCATCACCGCGAGCTCGCCCACCTTCTGTTCGACGTTCGCCGCGACGTCTTCGAGGAGCGCGAGGAACTCCCGCAGGCGCCGTTCGATGCTGCGGCGCTCGAAGAGCTTGGTCGAGAACTGCGCTTGAATCGAAGAGCGCTCCGCGCTCAAGCCGACGCTCACGAAGAGCTCGAAGCTCTCGAACGCGCGCGGCAGGCTCTCTAGCCGCGAGTCGAGCCCCTCGAACGCCGACGGCGCGGCGTGCGAGTCCACGTTGAACATGATGGACGCGAGCGGGATGCGGCTCGGGTCACGCGGCAGCGCGAGCGCCTTGATCAGGCCCCCGAACGTCAGCTTCGAGTGCTCGCGCGCGTCGAGCATCGCGCTCTTCACGTCGCGCAGGTGGTCCGCGAAGGCGCGCTCCGCGTCCACCTCCGCGTAAACCGGGAGGCTGCGCACGCAGTGACCGACCAGGGTGGGCTGGCCGACGATCGCCTGGCCTGCGGCGGGCAGCACGATCACGAACGAGCGCTGACCGGTGATGCGGTGAACGAACGCCTGGAAGCCGGCGAAGAGCAGCGTCGCCAGGCTCGCTCCCTGGGCGGCCGACACCGCCTTGAGGCGCGTGACGAGCGGCTCGGGCAGCTCCAGATCGACGCGATCGGCCTCGTAGGAGCGCTCGGCCGGGCGGGGGTGGTCGAGCGGCAGCTCGAGCGCCGGAGGTGGGTCGGCGAAGCGCCCCGTCCAGAACTCGAGATCTCGAGCCATCTCTTCGGAGTCGCTCTCGGCGGCGCGCAGCGCGGCGTACGCCCCAAACGGGTACGGCGCGGCGAGCCCCGGCTCCGCGTCGCGCACACGCGCCGAGTAGAGCTTGGCGAGCTCGTCGACGAGCAAGGAGGCGGACCAGCCGTCGAACACGAGGTGGTGTGCGCAGAGGACGAGCTCGTGCTCGCGCTCGCCCAGGCGGATGAGCTCGGCCCGCACGAGCGGTCCCTTCACGAGATCGAAGGGCGCGCGCACGATCTCGCCATGGGCCTCCGAGAGCTTGCGCTCACGCTCGCCCGCCGGCAGGGTCGAGAGGTCGCGCTCGCGGAGGTGCATCTTGCCGGAGCTCGCGATACAGAGCACGCTCCCGTCCCCGCTCAGGGTGCTGCGCAGGGCCTCGTGACGCTCGACCAGAGTGTCGAGGCCCGCGCCCAGAGCCGCGCGATCGAGCGCGCCGCGCAGGCGGAGCGCGACCGCCTGGTTGTACGCCAGGTTCGCGGGCTCGCCGCCGAGCTGAACGGACAGCCAGAGCTCCTCTTGCTCCGGGGTGAGGGGGGCCGTGCGGCCGATCTCACCGCCGGCGAATGGGTCGAAGTCCTCAGCGTCGTCGCTTGGCGTGAACGGCTCTGTGTTCAAGGCTGAGCTCCTCGGCTGTCCCACAATCAAGTTGCGTGCCCGCGTGGGTCCGTGCGCAGTCGCGAAAGGTTGCCGAAGCAAGGCGCCCTTTTATCGGCCCGGCAGGAAAACTCAGCCCAGAGTAGGTGCCGCGGCGACAGCGGCGCCGTGGAATCTCTCAGGTCAAAACGCTACGCGTAACCAGCCCGACACGAGCGCGGAGAAGGGCTGGGGAATTTCAGGCAGCGCTCTCGATCACGGTGGCGAAGCGCTTCTGGGTGAAGAGCGCCGAGAGCCGCTCCTCCGAGAGCGTGGCGCCCTGCTTCCTCACCACCACTACACCCTCGAGGCTTCGATCGAGGGCGCGGCAATCCGAGGCCTCGTCGAGCGAGGGGCCGTCGATCACGATGAAGCCGTAGTGGCGCTCGAGCTCGCGCAGGGCAGACACGAACTCGTCGCCGAGGATGGCCCCTGGTGTCCGCACCGCGCCCTCGGCGCAGACGTCGAGCCACTGCGTGCACCGGATCACCTTCCAGCCACCGTACAGGCGGGACTCGGTATACGCCTGGAGCTGTCGGGTGAAGCCGTAGGCGTTGGGCACGCGCAGGCGCATCCAGCGCTGGATCGCCGGGCGCGTGAAGTTCCCCTCGAGGAGCAACACGCGCCGGTGCGCGAACTCCGCGAGCGCGAGCGCGAGCTCGGCAGCGGTACGCGACTTGTCGGCGGACGCGTCCGCCGCCGAGGTGACCGCGACGACGAAAGAGCGCTCGTTCGCGAGCGGATAGATGGCGTGCGCCATCTCGCGCAGCCGCTCTACCTGGAGCGCAGAGTCGGGGTGCCAGCCCACCGGCACGTCGTACGGCGTGACCAGCGCGCCTTGAGCGACCAGATCGGAGTACGCGACGATGTCGCGCTCGCCTCCGCGCGGCTCTTCTCGGTAGCGAGGGGAGGCCGGCGTCGCGACGATCTCGAGCGGCACGGTGTCGCGGGTCGAGAGGTTCTCTACGCTGCCCATCATCAACGTGCGGCGGACCTCCGGTCCTCTTCCGGAAGACTCCGGCCTCGGGCCGCGCCTCGAAGATTCGACCTCCTGCCTTCGCCGGGACGACTCTGCGCGCGCGTCGGCGACGTCCACGATCTTGGCCGCGCGAATCGCCGGCAGGATCACCTCCGGCGTGTGGCTGCGCCGCGGGCCGGCAGGAACCTCGCGGCGAGCGGGGGCCTGCTCGAAGAGCACGGACGTCGCGCGGGGACGGCGCGGCACGACGCGAGGCTCCGGC
>JAEZYO010000750.1 GCA_023419055.1 Pseudomonadota bacterium
GTGTTGAAGGGCACCAACAACCACCAGGACCACGCCGGCGTCGGCAGCGCCGTGCCCGATCGCTTGCAAGAGTTCCGGCTGCGCAAGCTCATGGACTTCGGCAGCAACGCCTACCGCGCTTCGCACCACCCGCCCGCGCCCGAGCTGCTCGACGCGAGCGATCGACTCGGCGTTCTGGTGATCGACGAGACGCGGCTGATGGGCACGAGCCCGTACCACCTGTCGCAACTCGAGCGGATGATCCGCCGCGATCGCAACCACCCGAGCGTGATCTTGTGGTCGGTCGGCAACGAAGAGTGGGCGATCGAGAGCAACGTCTTCGGTGAGCGCATCACGCGCGTCATGCAAGAGCACGCCCGGCGCCTCGATCCCACGCGCCGCACGGCGGTCGCGATCAGCGGCGGCTGGGGTGGTTCATCCAAGGTCACCGACGTGATGGGCGTCAACTATTTCCGCCATGGCGATCTCGATCGCCAGCACGCGGACTACCCTCGACAGATCATCGTCGGCACGGAAGAGACCACGAGCCAGCAGACGCGCGGCATCTACGTGCGGGACGCCGTCAGGGCACACCTCGAGCCGCTCACCGAGGGATCCTCGGGCGGCAACGCCGAGGTGGGTTGGAAGCACTACGTGGCGCGTCCCTACACCGCCGGGGTCTTCTACTGGACCGGCTTCGACTACCGCGGTGAACCGACTCCCTTCGGCTATCCGGCGATCTCGTCGCAGTTCGGCATCCTCGACACCTGCGGCTTCGCGAAAGACGGCACCTACTACTTGAAGGCGTGGTGGACGGACGAGCCCGTGCTGCACATCACCCCGCATTGGAATTGGCCGGGCCGCGAGGGTGAAGACATCGACGTGCGCGTCTACGGCAACAGCGACGAGGTCGAGCTACGCCTGAATGGTCGCTCGCTCGGGCGCCAGATCATGCCGAAAAATGGCCACTTGAGCTGGAAGGTGCGCTACGCGCCCGGAGAGCTCACGGCGATAGGTCACCGCGCCGGCAAGTCGAGCCAGACGACCGTCGTTGCCACCACAGGACCAGTCGCGGGCGTGCGCCTGGACAACGACTTCGAGGTGCCGCGCGCGGGGCGTCGCGACATCGCGGTGTACACGGTGCGAGCCGTCGACGCGCAGGGCCGCACGGTGCCGACGGGCAACGTCGCCGTGCGCTTTCAGCTCAGCGGGCCCGGGCGAATCATCGGTGTCGGTAACGGCAACCCGTCGTCGCACGAAGCGGACAAGGTGTTCGCAACCAAGCGCGTCTTCGAGCTCGGCGATTGGAGAGCGCCCAACCCTTCACTCACGAGCGACATCGAGTACGCCGCGGTCTTCGATCGCCCCGCCACGACAGCCGAGAGCGGAGTGCTCCTCTTGAGCGCGCTCGGCCCGCGCCAAGCCGTGATCCTGAATGGTCGCGAGCTCTACCGCGACGCCGCCCCCACCGCGGCGCGCGCCTCGATCACGCTCCAGCTCACCGAGCTCAAAGCCACGGGAAATCGCCTGCAAATCTCGTCACCGGCGTTCGAGAGCCGGGGCGACCGCGAAGCCCTCGCCCGCCTTCACCCGGCCCGCCTGCTCGTCCCAATTCCCGCCGGCCCCTGGCAGCGCGAAACCTTCAACGGCCTCGCCCAGGTCATCGTCGAAACCGACGGCACCCCCGGCGAGCTCGTGCTGACCGCCGAGCCCGCGGTGGGCGCGAAGGCGACCCTGAGCCTCACCGTCCGGTGATGGCGTCAGGTATCGCGACGGGCGTCAAAGGCCGCTCCGCGTTGCTCCTGCCGGCCTGGGTTGTGGCTCGCGAGCCAAAAGACCTGATACGTTCTGCCCCGATCGTGAAGCATCGAAGCACGCGGAGCATCGCCAAGACGAGCGCGAACGAAGAGTCGTTGCTCGAGGAGCTGCGACAGCTCTTCGACGAAGCTGACGCCCTGCTGAGCGGTGCGTCGTGCCCCTCCTCGACGGAATGCTGTCGCTTCGGGATCACCGGTCGGGAGCCTTATCTCACCTCGATCGAAGCGCGCGCTGTCGAGCGTGCGGTCTCCGCCAACGGTGGCCCGCTCTCCAAGAAGCGGAGAGCCCTACCGCTCGCCGATGGGACGGGAAAGGAGCGCACCTGCCCGTTGCTCACGGGAGAGGGGCGCTGCTCGATCTACGCTTGGCGGCCCTTGGGTTGTCGCACCTACTTCTGCGAGCGAGCCACGCTGCCCGGGCCGCGGCGGCGCAAGGAAGAGCGCAAGCTCGCGCGCAGGCTCGCCGACCTCGGCGCGCGTCATTCCTTCCAAGGAGATCAGGTGCGCCCGCTCAGTCGGATCCTGGAGTCATGGTCGAGATCGACGTAGAGCTCGCGCGGAGCGCCCACGTTCGTTGAAGCAGCTTCGAAAGGCCGCGCCTTCGTCGAGGCGAGGACCGAGCCTTCGATCGCCTCTCCGTACCGACACGCTCTAAGAGCCGTCAGCTCGAGGTCGCGCGCAGGTTCACGATCAGCGCTTCGAGGCCGCGGAACATCGTCTTGTTTCGCCAGCGCGGCCGTTCACGCCCGAGCTCGAGGACGCTCGCGCGTTCCAGCAGGCGAGCAAAGGCAATGCGAGCTTCGAGACGAGCGAGCCGCTCTCCGAGACAGCGGTGAGCGCCGGAGCCGAACCCGAGGTGTCGATTGGGGCTGCGGGTGATGTCGAAGCGATCCGGATCCGGAAACTGGCGTTCGTCTCGATTCGCGGCGCCGAGCACCGCCGCGAGCTGTTGCCCCGCTTCGACGCGAGTGGCGCCGATCTGCACGGCCCGCGTGCTGACGCGGAAAGAGGCGCGCTGCAGGGGGCTCTCGAAGCGCAGCAGCTCTTCGATGGCGGGGTCGAGCCAGGTGGGCTCCCGGCGAAGCCGCTCCAACTGCTCGGGGTGGCGGAGCAGCGTCAGGAGCCCGGAAGCGAGCAGGTTCGCGGTGGTCTCGTAGCCCGCGACGAGCAGCAGGAGACACAGCCCAAGGCTGTCGGATCGGTCCGAGTCCGGGGTCCATCCGGCTCTATTCGGGAGGGCTCGTAGCATGGCGAGGACGGAGCCCTCGGGCGCGGAGGCGGCCGACAAGAGGCCGTCGAAGTAGCCGCTGAGCTTCGTCATGCTCGCCCGCTGGCGGCGCTTGACCTCTTCGGTATCGAGGGCCGAGTCGAAGCCCGACACCAAGTCATCCGTCAACGCCTTGAGCTCCGCTGCGTCGTCACGAGGAACCCCCAAGAGCTCGGAGACGATGGTGAGAGGGAGCGGGAAAGCGAAGCGCGAGACGAAATCGACGTCGCCCGCGTCGATGAGCTCGTCGAGCAAGCCATCGACCACCAGCGCGATCCGCGCGCGGAGGGCCGCGACGCGCGCCGGGCTGAAGACGGGGCTCGCGAGCGACCTGAGGCGCGTGTGGCGCGGCGGATCACTGTTCAGCATCGAGGTGTCGAACGGCGTCAGTTGATCCGTCGAGACGAGCGGAGTGACGTCTTTGGAAATGGCGTCCGCGTCGCGCAAGATGGCGCTCACGTCGTCGTAGCGAGTGAAGAGCCAGAGGCCTCCGCTCTCGATGCGATTCGGATGCTCGACCCAGTGTGCGCCGCCCTGCTCGCGAAGGCGGCGGTACGTGGGGTACGGATCCTGGACAAACTCGCTGCTCGCGAAGTACATTTTCAGGAAACCACGCCGCGATCGAGTTTTCCGATCGTGCGGCACAGTGGCAGGAAATCCCTCGGTTGGTCAACCTTCTCCGAATCGCGGTTCTGATCCACGAGCACGACGACTTCGAGGGCGGCGGGTACCTCCTCCGCCGCCTGTGCGACGAATGGGAGCGCCAGGGAGCCCGAGTATCCGTCGTCAGGGTCGGGCAGAAGCCCTGGCCCGAGGCGGAGCTCGCTATACTTCACGCCGACATCACCGCCGTGGGTGACGAGTATCGAGCGCTCTTGTCTCACTACCCACGGGTGATTAACGGGAGGGCCACCGACGTGTCGAAGCGGGTGGTCAGTGAGCTCATCCTGGCTCGAGATGACGAGTACGCCGGGCCCGTGATCGTGAAGACGAACGCCAATTTCGGCGGCCTCCGCGAGGTGCCTCGGGCAGAGTTACTGAGCAGGCCGGTACCCAAGTCCTGGCAAGAGGTCACCTGGCTCGTCGACTACCCCATCTTCGACCGGATGAGCCGCGTACCGGCCGGCGTCTGGCAAAATCCGCATCTCGTCGTCGAGAAGTTTTTGCCCGAGCGCAACGACGCGAAACGCGTGAACGACGGAGCAGCCCCCGCGCCCTCCGACCAGGAATACGTGCTTCGCGTCTGGGTATTCCTCGGCAATCAGTCGATTCATTACCGGTGCATCTCCAAGTCGCCGGTGATCAAGGGCAGAAACACGCTGCGCCGAGAGCTCCTCGACGCCGACGCGCCCGCGGAGCTCAGGGCCAGACGCGCCGAGCTCGGGTTCGACTACGGCAAGTTCGACTACGCGCTCGTGGACGGCAAGGCGGTGCTCTACGACGCGAACCGTACGCCGGGAACTCCGGGCGACCAGAGCGCCTGGCAGAGCTTTGGACAGCCGGCCCAGGAGGCGAGTCAGGAGAGGATTCGTCGCTTGAGCGAAGGCCTGCAGCACTTCTTGGGGACGGCGGAGGTGCGTTCGTCATGAAGCCGGAGCTCCAGGTTCGGCTCGGCGCTTCGGAGATCGCGAGCCTCTCTTCGGTGTACATCGACGAGGGAACCAAGCGCGACGTCTGGAAGATCGGCAAGGTCGACATTCAGGATCACCTGCTCACCGCCGAGGTCAAGATGAAGGCCTTCTTCGTCTCCCCCACCGACCCGGCGGGCTTTCACTTGAGCATCTTCTCGACGCAGGAGTTTCTGGCTCAGCTGTCGAACATCTACCTGCACCTCGCCGCCGGGTACCGCAAGAAGGAGCGCGAGACCTGGATGAGTGAGAGCTCGATCGTGACGAAGTCGCCGATCCGCGATCCTGAATGCATCTCGGTCGAGATGCAGTTCTTCAACCTGAAGCGGTTGCGAGAAGCGCTCTTTGCCAGGGCCAAGTGCCGGGTGTTCGACGCGGCGGGGGGCCTGTTCACGGCCGAGCTCAAGGGCATGTTGCGCTGAGCTCGCTCGCGCGGCGCGGGTCACCCGCTCCGCTCCCGCCGAGGTGAGATGGGGAAGCTAGGGTCGGCTCAAGCCGAGCGACGCTCAGCGTCCAGCCGAAGAATGGCTTCGCTGAGATCGTCGTCGATGACGGGCTTGGTGAGGTGATCGTCGAAGCCGGCTTCGGCCGCGTGCTTGCGATCTTCGGCCTGTCCGTAGCCGGTCACGGCGACGAGGCGTGAAGTCGAGCCCGACGCGCGGGCACGCCGAGCCAGCTCGAGGCCGTCGAAGCCGGGCAAACCCAGGTCCACGAAGGCGATATCGGGCCCGAACTTCAGGATGGTCTCGAGCCCTCGAGGCCCGTCGTCGGCGCAGGCGACCTCGTGTCCTGCTCGCTTCAAGAGCTCGGCGATGAGGTCGCGAATGTCGTCGCTGTCCTCGACCACGACGACGCGGCGAGCCGCGGACGACTCCTCGGACGGGCTCTTCGAGCTCGAGGATCCCAGCGCGAGCTCGTGAACCAGAGGTAGGCGGACGACGAAGGAGCTACCCTGACCCGGCCCCTTGCTCATGGCGTTCACTTTCCCGCGGTGCAGTTGAACCAGGCTGCGGACGACGGTGAGGCCGAGGCCCATGCCGCCCTCCGTGCGGTGCAGCGAACGCTCGGTCTGAGTGAACAGGTCGAAGACGCTGTCCAACATCTCGGGCGGAATGCCGATCCCGGTGTCCTTGACGGCGACCACGGCCAGGTCGCCTTCCACCTCGACATCCACCGTGACACGGCCCCCGCTCGGCGTGTACTTGACCGCGTTCGTCATCAGGTTGGTGAAGACCTGCTCGAGCCGCTGGCGATCGCCGTCGACCCAGAGCTCGACGTCCGGGCAGACCAGATCCCACGAAAGGCCGTGCTCGCGAGCTCGAGGCTCGAGCGCTTCGTGCGCGTGGCGCACGACCTCCACCAGGTTGAGCCGCTGCCATTGCAGAGCCAATTTGCCGTGCGTGATCCTCGCCACGTCGAGCAGATCGTCCACCAGGCGCTTGAGGTGGCGCGACTGGCGATTGATGATCGCGTACTCCTTGGGTCGGCTGCTCGCGGGGGCGTTCTTCTCGAGCACTGCGCCGGCGAGGCTGATGGCGGCGAGCGGGTTCCGTAGCTCGTGCCCGAGCATGGCAAGGAAGGTGTCGCGCGACTCGATCGCACGACGGGCCTCGTACTGGCGGCCCCGACTGCGGATCGCCGACCTCACGGAAGCCAGCATCGAACGCGCGCGCACCGGGCGATCGAGGAACGTGACGTTGCCGAGCCAACGCGCGAGATCCTGGGAGCCATTCGCGGCATCCGCCCCTGCTACGAAGACTACGATCGGGAAGTCCGACCACGCCGCCTGACGGCTCAGCACCTTGCTTATCTGTGCCAGGGCGTGAGGAGTGAGCGCCTCCTCGGCGATGAGCGCCACGGCGCCGCCCTTCTCCATTTCGGCGCAGAGCTCGCCCATGCTGGCACAGACGAACGCCTCGACCCCGGCGCGGGCGAGGAGCTCGAGCGTCACCCTGCCGTTGCGTGCACCCTGGACGAGGATCAGCGCTCGATCGTTCAGGCTGGCGCGCGCGTCGCGATCGGTGGCGCTCACGGCTCGTTCTTTCCGCTGCGCTCGACCACGAGCTGGGGGTTGCCGGTCAGCACGCCAATCATGCCGGTGAGCGACGGTCCGATGCGCAGGCCGCCCTCGCCGAGCTCGATCTCGCGAATCGCCGTTTCGTGCGCCCCCGAGCGCTTCTTGAGGACCGAGATCGCCTTGCGGAGGTGCCCCTTCGCCTCGAAGTAGCGCAGCATGACGATCGTGTCGGCGAGGTAGCTCAGGTCGACCGGCGTCGACATCTGACCGAGGATCCCCGATTGGGCCATCGTCAAGATGGACGCCACCCCGCGCTCGGCCAGAAACCCGAGCAGCTCGTGCATCTGCAGCGTCAGATGACGGGCCCCCGGCATCGCGTTGAAGTAGCCGTTGATGCTGTCGATGATCACGAGCCGCGCGCCGTGCGTCTCCACCGCAGCGCGCACCAGGTGGGTGAACTCGTCGGGGGCAAGCTCCGCGGGATCGACCTGGTGAAGGCGCACCTTACCTTGCTGGAGGAGCGCATCGAGCGGCATGCCGAGGTGCTGGGCGCGACGCCGCAGCGTGCCGATCCGCTCCTCGAAAAGGAAAATGCTGGTCGACTCTTCCCGCGCGGCTGCGGCGCACGCAAATTGCGTCGCGATCGCGCTCTTGCCGGTGCCGGCAGGTCCTACCAGAAGGGTGGCGGTCGAGCGGTCGACCCCGCCCCCGAGCAAGGCGTCGAGCTCGCTGATGCCGCTCTGCAACGGCTCGGAGAGGAGCTCGGTCCGGTGCTCGGCCGCGATCAAGCGCGGGAACACCGCGAGCCCTCCCGTCTGGAGGACGTAGTCGTGGTAACCGCTGCGGAACGGCGACCCTCTCAGCTTGGCGATGCGCAGCCGCCGCCGGTCAGCGCCGTAATCGACCGACCGTTGCTCGAGGACGACGACTCCGTGCGCCAGGCTCTCGACCTGAAGGTCGGTGGCGTCACCGGTGCGGTCATCGAGCAACAGAACGGTGCAGGCGCGCCCGGCGAAATGCTGCTTCAACGAGAGCAGCTGACGCCGGTAGCGCACCGGCGTGTTGGCGAGCAGCCTGATCTCCGCGAGCGAATCGAACACCACGCGCTGCGGCTTCAGCCGCTCGACTTCGTCGAGCAAGACGCGCATCGTCTGCTTGAGGTCGACGTCGGCGGTGGAGTAGAGCGTGTTCTCGTCGTCCAGGCTGAGCACCTGCTGCGCGCTGGAAAGCTCGTAGAGGTGAATGCCCTCGAGCGACAAACCATGTGATTCGGCAACTTGCCGGATCTCGTGTTCGGTTTCGGAGAGGGTGATGTAGAGGACGCGCTGCCCGGTGCGGGCTCCTTCGATCAAGAACTGCAGCGCCAGAGTCGTCTTACCGACGCCAGGCTCACCCTTCACGAGGTACAGCCGATTGGACGGCAAACCGCCTGAAAGAACGTCATCGAGCCCGGCGATGCCAGTTCCGTCCCGATCCGCGGGCGATGTGGGGCCAGCCTGAGCCTGCATGCCAAGTCCTTACCACCGGGAGCGTCGGGAGGTCCGCGCGGTTTTCAAGCTAACTCCACGCCACGCCCGCGAAACGTCGAGGGGGCTCGGTGTGGCCATCTGCCCCGATGTTGCAAACCTGGACAAATGCCGGTGATCGAGCTCGGTGCTGCTCATCCGGAAGGGTAACCCCGTCACGGTTCAGGCTGCATGGCTGCGGTCAGAAGCGCGGCTCGACGGGGGCGCCGCCACCGAGGCTCTCCTTCGCCCGACCCTCCACGTGGCGAACAGAGCGCACGCGCCGACCGCGACGAGCGGGAGCTCGACCTCCCACAGCACGTCGAACCAGTGCCCGGCAAAGTAGTAGAATTGCCCCTCCTAGGGCTTGGTGAGTTGGTACCAGCTCTCGGCGCCCGTTGCCGCGACCAGGCAACCAAGACCCAGCGCGACGAGTATCCAGCGGAGGGTGCGCGCTTTCCTCATGGCGTGTCACCGCGGCGAAGTAGCGTCAGCACTGAATACGCTCTCGCCGGCACGGACCTTCACTCCTCGCACGACTCGAGGACCAGCACCCCCTCGGCGCCGCACGCCGTGTCGGTCGCCGTCGCGTGATTCCAGAGCACGGGGCACTCGAAGGTCGCGAACAGGTTTCCCTCGCTGACTTCGAGCGGAGGCTCGGAGAGCGCGAAGGCACAGGGCGCCTCCACCTCGCTGACGATGTCGCCCGCTTCCACGGTATGGACCAAAAGCCTGAACGTGCCGGCGCCCGCGCCCGGCGTCGATCGTCCCGTTCGTGACCTTGAACCTGAAAGAGTCTCGGGCCACCGTCGCCGACACGCTGAAGGTGTCGGGACCCTTCACCGAGCAAACCACCGTCACGTCGGAGTCTCCGTCGCTCACGAGCTCACCAGAGCCGAGCGGGTCCAGGGCCGGCGCAGGATCGCCGATGGAGCTCACGCCAGCCGGAAAGCACTCCGTGTTGGCGATGGGAGGATTGGGGGCACCCAGCGAGAGCTGGAGGCCCACTTTGGTCGCTGCCGAGCCCGGCGCGCCTCCATCCGAGGAGCCGCCGCTCGCGCCGGCAGAGCCGGCACTCGAGCCACCTGAGCCGCCGAGCCCGAAGCCGTCATCGTCGTCGTCACCGTCCGAGCAAGCTGCAGAGGCGAGCGCGGTCACGAGAGCTGCAAGAAGAGGCGACCAGCGGAACTCCATGCCTCTTACGCTACACCCGCTACCCGCCGAGCCTCCAGGGCGTCGAGCAACGCTGCGGCGTACTACACTCGGGAGTACCCGATCTGGGCGAACTCGTGGGCGCGACCAGCAACTCGACCAATGCGTATCCTGAAGCTCGAACCGAAGCCGGCGCACCGCGTGCGCTACACGAACGCCGCCAAAGGTGGTGGCACCGAGACGGCACAGCTCGAGATCTTGCGAGCGAAGGTGGACAGCCTACCCGATGGCGTTCAGGGCCTCTTCGCGGCGAGCGATCTCCAGGGTGTGGTCGCGCCGTGGAAGCTCGCAGGGCGAACCTGCTTGCTCGGAGAACACCTACCCGAAGAGTTGTCGGAGCTCTCGAGCGACGGCCGCTTCCCCGCTCCGGCGACGCTCGGCGCCGTGCTCGCGGGCGACCTGTACTCCGCTCCTGCAGGCGACAAGCGCGGCGCCACCGGCGACGTGCGGAGCGTCTGGAACGCGTTCGCGGAGCGCTGCTC
>JAEZYO010000767.1 GCA_023419055.1 Pseudomonadota bacterium
CGACGGGATGTCCACTCCCGCCACCTTGGCGCTCGCGGCCACCAGCGCTCCGACCTCCGCGGGCTCACGATGGCGGAGCACCGTCGTGCCGCGGCGGAGCGCCAAGAGCTCGCGCGCGACGGCTTGACGCATCGCCGGCGAGAGCGGCGCCGTGACGCGCGACCCGATCACCACGGCCGGGATCTCCGTCGCCACGCCGTACACGCCCTCGGGCTCTCGGCCTCCGATGTAGAGCTCGAACTCGCCGATCCCGAGCGCGCCGGCCCAGGCTGCGATCTCGTTGCGGACCGGGAGCCCTGCCCTCGGATCGATGCGCTCTTTCTTCCCGACGCCGAGGGCCAGAAGGCTCGGCCCGAGCGCCTCGGCGATGGTGCTCGCGAGCTCTTTGAAGATGTCGGGCAAGACGCCGCGATCTTCGGGGTCGAAGAGCTCCGGGAGCGACGCGTCGTCGATGCGGATGCTCGGCACGCGCGCCACGCGCTCGTCGATGCGCCGGAGCTCCGGATCGATCTCCGCCGGATCGACGCCGAGCGCGACGAGCGCACCGAGCGCCGCTTGCCGGAGCGGAACGTTTTCGAGCCGCTCCGCGATGCGCGCCAGACGATCGACGCGCTCGGGATCGAGCGGATTCTCGGTCACCACCTTGACGACGACGCCGAGCCCGGTCTGAAGACGCTTGCGCCAGAAGCTCTCGGGGTAGCGAGCCGCGAGCACGAGGTCGAGCGCCTCTTCGTCTCCCGGGGACTCGTCGAGCAGCTTCCCGACGGCGCCCTCCGCGCTCTCGGGCGCGTTCTTGCGATCGCGGTGGATGGCCATCGCGAGGCGCGCCGCGTCGATTCGCCCAGCGCTCGATTCGCGCTCGTGCATCAGCTCGGCGAGCACCGAGGTCGCGTCGTCCCAGGCTTCCACCTTCGCGGCGATTCGGGCCAGGCGCTCGCGCACCGGGAGGTTGCTGAGACCGGCGGCGTGCAGCTTCACGAGCACCGCGAGCGCCGCGCGCGGATCGTTCAGCTTGTTCTCGTAGATGTCGACCGCGGCCACGCCGCTCATCAAGCGCTGCTGGTTCGGCGCCGCGGGGAGCTCCGCCAATCGCCCGAGGTGTTGCGCCGCCTCGGGAAAGCGCTGCGTGGTCAGGTAAATCTCGCCGGCGAGCGCGAGGGCGCCGACGTGATCGGGCTCCAGCATGCGCACGTTCTCGAGCGCGGAGAGCGCCCCTTCACGATCGCCCGCGTTGCGCAGCACGCGCGAGCGCTCCCAGAAGAGCTTCGCGATCTCGTCCGGATCCTCGGCGACCTCCAGGCGCTTGGCGATGAGCTCGAGCAGGCGTGGGCCGTCCTTGCGAGCGCGGACGATGCGGAACAACCGGTCGAAGGGCGCGAAGCGCGCGATGTCGCGGTCGACGGCGCGCGAGAGCGCGAACTCTCCGCGCTCGGGGTCGTTGAGCTCGTCGAGCAAGATGCCGGACGCGCGCTCCCAGAGCTCGGCGCCCTTTTGCGCGTCGAGCGTCGCGTCGCCGAGCGCCGCGCAAGCTTCGGCGAGAGAGGTCTTGTCTCCGAGGCGCTCCGCGGCGGCGCGCAGGCCTTCCCAGCCGATGATCTCGTCGGGCAGGAGCTCGACCGCGGTGCGGAACGTCGCGAGGGCGCTCTCCGCGTCGCCGAAGGCGAGCTGGTTGTAGCCCGTCATCGCGAGCAGAGACCCGAGGCTGTCTTCGCCGAGGCTCGGGCTCGCGCCGAGGAGCGCGGCGGCGCGCCGTCGAGGATCGCTACCGGGCAGGGCGAGCTCCAGGTTGGCGAGGGCGGCGGCGGGCTCCTCGAGCTCGACGGTAGCCGCCTGATCCGTGGCGCCGAGGTCGGCGACCAGGCTCGCGCTCGCGGCGAGCGCTGCTCGAGCGGGACCCGTGAGGCGGGCGGCCAGGGCCCGACGCGCCTCGACCTCCGAGTGCACGTCCCCCTTGGCGAGCGCAGCCGCGAGCCACTCGATGGCGGGTGCGAGGCTCGGATCGGCGTGCGCCCAACCGCGCGCCGCTTCCTCGGCCGCTTCGGCGTCCGGCTGTCCGCCGCTCGCCTGCTCGAGCACCAGGTCGAGCTCCGCGGCTCGAGCCAGCGCGCTCGCAGCGGGCCCGCGCCCGCCGAGCCGCAGCAGCGCTTGCCTTCGCTCTTCGGGCGTCGAGAGAACGAACGCGGTGCGCGCGAGATCCGCGGCGCCCAGGAGCCCGTCCGGCGCGCTCTCCCCGATCGCCTCGAGCGACGCCTGCGCCGCGGTCCTGCTCCCGGTGCGCCCGAGCTCGAGGCCGAAGCGCTCGAGCTCGAAGAGCGGGCTCTGCTGGTCGTCCGCGCTCTCGAGCGCGCGCCGGCGCGCGTCGGGCTGATCCGGTTCGGCCGCGCGGAGCGCCCAGGCGAGGAGCGTCCCACCCGCCTTGGGCGCGGAGTCGGCGCCGCGCTCGAAATGGTCGATCGCTTCACGCCGGTTGCCGGCGCGAAAGTCGAGGATTCCGGCGGTGAGATAGAGGCTCGCCTGGAGCTCCGGGTCGTCGCACGCTCCGGCAGAGGCCGTGAGGATCGGGATGGCGCGCTCGGGGTTGCCGCGCTCCTGTTCCAGCGTCGCGAGCGCGAGCGCGCAGACGACGTCGGAAGGGTCCTCGGCGTGGAGCTCCGCGAGCTCCGCCTCGGCCGTCTCGAAATGGGCGCTGATGAGCGCGCGCACCACCGCGAGCACGCGGAGAGAGCGCGCGCGCACCGGATCGCGCTCCAGGCGCGCGAGCGCGTGCAGGGGGCCGCCGCTCTTCTCGGGCTCCGGTGGCGGAGCGCTCTTGCGCTCGAGGCTCGGACCGTCACGGGGGACGAGCTCGAGCACGTACGCGGAGAGCAGGTTGCCGAGCCAACCCGAGCCGGGATTGCCGGAGAGGCTTCGCGCGGCGGCTTCTGCTCCTGCGCGATCGATGCGGAGGGCCCGGGCTCGGAGCAGCTCGAACCAGAGGCTCGTCTGTTCCTCCGGCAGCGCTCCTTGAGCCAGCAGGCGGCGCGACGCCTCCTCGTACCAGGCTCCGTCCGAAACCAGACTAGCAAGCAGACGCGCGACGCGCGCCACCGTACCCGGCGCGGCGCCGAACATGCCGGCTTGGGAGAGGGCGGCACGCGCGCCCTGGCTGTCCCTGGCCTCACGCGCCCACACGTCGGCTGCGAGCAGGAAGTAGTCCGCCTTGGCGCGATCGCTCGCCAGGCGCTCGGCCGTGGCCTCGAAGGCGGCGGCGAGCGCCTGCCCGTTGCCCGTACCGGCGAGCAGATCGAGCTCCAGCGCTTGAGCCGGGATCGAGCTCCGATCGTTCTCGAGCGCCTTGCCGACAGCGCGCAGGGCGCCCGCGCCGTCGCCCTCGGCGGCGGAGGCCTCGGCGACGCGCAACCAGAGCGCCGCGCCGACTTCACCCTCGGCGCCCGCTTCGAGCTCTGCGCGAGCGAGCCTCGCCATGGTCGCGATGTCGCCCGACACTTCGGCCGTCGCGAGGCGGGCGTGAGAGAGGAGCGGATCACCAGGCAATTGTTCGAGGGCACGGTCCAGGAGGGCCGTGGCAGCAGCGACGTCTCCGCGCCGCCGGTGCGCGTCCGAGGCGCGCAGCCAGGCGTCGGCAGCGCTCGGCGCGTTGCGGCGGCCGAGCGGGATGCCGAGCTCGTCGCCGCGCAGCGGATCGGCGAGCGACTCGACGATCATGACCGCCTGAGCCTCGAGGGCGCGCGCCTCGTGCTCGGGGTGCTCGCTCTTGTGGGCGAGCTGCTCGGTGAGCACGAGCACGGCGAAGCTCGCGCGGGTGCGGAGCTCGACCGCCTCCTCGAGGGCGGCGAACGCGCCGGGGTGCTCGCCGCGATCGAAGCGCAGCTCTGCGAGATCGGCGAGCAACAGCGCTCGCCATTCCGGTACGCCCGCGAGAGAGCAGCGGCGCTCGAGCGCCCGCTCTCGCAGCTCGGCGTCGCCGAGCTTGGCCGCGCAGAGCTCGAGCATGAGCCAGATGCTCGCGTCGGCAGGCGTCTCCTCCGCTGCTTGCTCGAGCAGCGCTCTGGCAGCGGCGTGGTCTTGCTCGTGATCCGAGAGGAACGCGGCCTGCTCGACGAACGCTCGCGCGCGTTCATCCGGCTTCTGTGCGATCTTGCTCAGACGGTCGAGCAGCTTGCCGAGATTCTTGAAGGACTGTCGTCGCTCGATGATCGCGAGCAGCCGCTCGAGGGGCTCGCTGAACTCGGGCTCGACGTTGACCGCGCTGAGCTGGTCGCGCGCGGCAGCGGCTTCGTCGCCGAGGCGTTCCTCGAGGACACCGATCTCGTGGAGGAGGATGGCCTGACGCCCGCTATCGACGCTTGCGGCATGCTCTGCCCTGAGCCTGCCAATGGTCGACGTAACGAGAGCCGGGTCGGGCGGGGGCGCTGATTGCGTGCTCGACATCGCGGTGTTGCGAGGTAACGAGCAACTCTAGAAGACCTTCCCGAAGCTGCCTAGGGGCACCGGATGGGAGAAAGCGGCCCAGCGAGAGAGCGAATCCGGCTCTCGGGCAGGGCGGACGGCGGGACGGACTCCGATGACCGTTTCGCGAGCAAGCTTCTCAGTCGATTCGGCGGATCACCCAGAAGCCCCGAGGGGTGTCGATCGGTTGGGGATAGACCTCGCCCTTTGGCAACATGAAGAGCGCATATTCGACGGCGGGCTCGAGGATGCCGCGCGGTATTCTGCCCGCGTCGGCTGTCGAGCCACGATCTCCGCGCGAAGCCGCGGCCGCGAAGTCTTTCTTCGCATCGTCGACCATCGCCAGCGCTCGCTTTTGCGCCTCTGCCTTGTCGCGCGCGTCGGCGCCGGCAAACTGCGCTCCGCGGTAATTGATGAGCACGACTCCGAAGCGAACCGTGAGCGGCGCGTTGTCGGGAAGTGGAGGTGCCTTGCTCCCATCCGGTAACCGATCGAAACCCGTCGGATTGGGCACGTCTTCCGGGAGCTGGAGCTCGGCCGCGCTGAGCGCCGGCGCCGGAGTTTCCGGCAGCGGAGCGGCGGATACGGACGCGACCGGCGCGGAGCTCGTCGCCGCTGGTTTGGTGAGTTTTTCGGCCGGGGAGCGGGCCAGCATCCCGAGCAGGGCTATCGCGAGCACGAAGGAGAGACCCACGATGATGGTGGTCGTGCGCTGCATTCGCCCTGGCGCCTACCACGAATGGGTGTGAAGAAGTCGGGATTTTCTCCGATTGGGGCCGGTGGGACGGCGCACGATTCCCAAGCATCGCGGTGGCCTCACTTTCCGAGACACCCGAACCCGCTCCTGCTAGAAGTCGAACGAGCGATGTTCAAGGTCGAGTGCCCGGGCTGCAGGGCCCCGTACCAAGTGGACGAGCGGCGCGTGCCGTCGACGGGGCTCAAGATGAGGTGCCCCAAGTGCGGCACCTCGTTCCAAGTCGAGGCCCCGAACGACCCGCGGCGCACCGGGCCGAGCCCCGTTTTGGGAGTGAATCCGCCGGGAGGTTCCGCGGGCGCAGACCTGCCCGCGCGCGCCGTCCCGAAGGGCACCATGATCGGCGTCGCTCCCGCGTTCGCGAACAAGCCTCCAGCGCCGGCACCTGCGGCACCGGTCGCCGCGTCCGACATCGGCGAGCTCGATCTCCCCACCGTCGGCGGTCGCCCCGCAGCGGCGCCCTCTGCCGGTGGTGCTATTCCGCGGCCCGGCGGCCCGCCTCCCGCGCCGAGGCGGCCTCAGCCGAGTGCATTGGATGTCGAGGCCGATTTGCCGGCCCCGCGTGCTCCGGCACCCATTCCTGCGGCAACCAGGGCTGCCGAGGTCGCTGATCTGCCCGCCGTGCCGAGAGCGGCGCCGCCCGCCGTTCCTCGCTCGATCCCGCGTCCGGGCGCGGCCGCACCGAAAGCGGCTGCACCAAGGCCGGTCGCGCCCGAGCCGGCAGCGGCGCGAGCTGCTGCGCCGTCCTTCGGCGAGCTCGATCTCGACCTTCCTGCCCTGGGCGGGCCACGCACTCCCGAGCCCAAGCTCGATCTCCCGAGCCCGCGCGCGCCCGAGGTCGCGAAGCAGCCGTCCGTCGACGATCTGTTCGGCGAGCTCGAGCTCCCGTCACCCGTCGGCGATGTGGAGCTACCGTCGCCCCTTTCGGGCGGGCGCCAGGAAGCTCGCGGAGATCTCCCGGCCGCGCGCGGGCCCGCTCCGTCGCGCAGCAATGAAATCGGCTCGTCGGCGAGCGGCGCCGGTCTGCCCGCGCTCTCGCAACCCGAGCTTCCAGCGCTCTCGGGCGCCGGTCTGCCCGCCGTGTCTCAGGCATCACTGCCGAGCCTCGCGGAGAGCGCGCTTCCGCTCGTGTCGGCTGCCGGTTTGCCCTCGGCGCGCCCCAAGCTGCCTTCGATCTCCCCCGACGCGGGCGGGTTCGAGCTCGACCCGCTCGACGGCGGGCTCGACCTGGATCTCGAACCTGCCGGGCAGAAGCACGAGCGCGTGAGTCGCCCGCCGACCGCACCCCCGGCGGCGCGTCAGTCTTTCGGCGAAATCGATCTCGGCGCCGATCCGTTCGCGCCGCGCGGCAGCGTGGCTCCGCGCTCGGGTCAGCCTTCGGACGCGGGGCTCGAAGCCGACCCCTTCGGCGCCCCGCTCACCGCGCCGATTTCATCTCCCTCGGGGCTGAGCCGATCGGAGCCTCCGTTCGGAAGGTCACAGGTTCAAGCGCCCGGACCGGTGACGCGCGCGAGCGGCGGGGGGACGAGCTACGGCGAGGTGAACCTCGAAGGGGCGGCGGGCAGCGAGCTCCCCATCGAGCGCGAGGGGCCCGCGCGCGTATCCAAGCCGCCGGGCGAAGAGAGCATGGAGTTCGGCGCGATCCCGCAAGAGGCCGCGCCTCAAGCGCTGCGCCCGGTGCCGGCGCAGGTGAAGCTGCCCCCGCCGACCGTGCGCAAGGGCTACGGAGTGCGGGTGTTCGCCGCGCTGTTCGTGGTGGCCGTCGGCGGCGCGTCGCTCGCGCTCGTCCCCGACGTGGGTCCCTTCGGCGCGTACTGGATCAGCGACAAGCTCAAGGCCGACGAGTACGCTCGCCTGCTCGACCGGACGGCTTCGGAGGCGCGCCGCGCCCTTTCGAGCGATACCGCGCTCGACGCGAACCGCGCCTCCCAGATCGCGGACCAGGCACAGCAGAAGGCCAAGCGCGTCCCGGCGCTCAAGGCACACGCGGCGTTCGTCGGCTACTTGCGTGAGCTCCGCTTCGGGGGCAACGCTCCGGTGCGCGCCCGCGCGAAGGTGCTGCTCGACGAGCTCGCGGAGGTCGAATCGGCGCCGTACCTCGAGCTCGCCCGCGCCGCGCGGAGCGCCGTAGAGGGCCAGGCCGCGCGCGCCAAGAACCAGCTGCAAGCGCTCGAGCGCAAGAGGCCGAAGGACCCCGATCTGCTGGTCGTGAAGGGCGAGCTCGCGCTCCGCGAGGCGGACGCCGGGGCGCTCGCGATCTGGGAAAAAGTCGACCAGGTCGAGAAGAGCGCGCGCACCGCGTACGGCGTCGCTCGAGCTCAGTACGCGGCACATCGGCTCGAGGAAAGCGAAGCCGACGCGCGGCGCACCCTCACGCTGAATCCCTCTCACGTCGGCGCGCGCATCCTGCTCGCGCGCCTGATGTCGCAGACTCGCCCCCACGATCCGGAGGCGGTGACCGCGCTCGAGAGCATCGTCAAGGCACCCGCGGGCGCGAGCTCTCAGGAGATCGTCACCGCGCAAACGTTGCTCGGAGACATCCACCTCGGCCGCTCCCGTATCTCGATGGCCGAGAACGCGTACAAGGCGGCGCTCGCCGTGGACCCCACCTCCGGCCGCGCGCTCGCCGGGCTCGGTGAAGCGATCTTCCGCGCCGGCCGCTACTCCGAGGCGCTCGCCCGCTTCGAGGCTGCCCTCCAGGCGTCGCCCAAGGATCTCGACGCGGCGGTCGGTGTCGCGAAGACGAAGCTCCTCATGGAGCGCCCGGACGACGCGCTCGGGGCGCTCCGCGCGCTCTCCCAAACGAACCCGAAATCCGCGCAGGTGGCTTACTGGTACGGGCGATCGCTCGAATCACTCGGGGAGAGGGACAAGGCGCTCGCCGTCTACGCGGCGCTCCTCAAGGAGCCCCCTTCGGACCCGACCGTCGTCGACGTCTACGTCGCGCTCGCGCTGCTCCAGAGCCAGATGGGGCTCAACGAGCAGGCGAAGGCGACGCTCGCCAAGGCGAGCGCGGCACTGCCTTCTTCCCCCGCCATTCACCGGGCCCTCGGAGAGCTCGCGCTCAGCGAAGGTCGTCAGGCCGAAGCGGAGAGCCAGTTCGTGCGCGCGCTCGGCCTCGACGCCGGGGATCTCGCGGCTCGCTTCAAGCTCGGGGTCGCGGAGCGGCGGCAAGGAAAGTTCGACCTCGCGACCAAGACGTTCGATCAGGTCGCGGCCTCCGATCCGGACTACCCGGGGCTCGCGCTCGAGCGCGGCCTCTTGTTCGAGGCTTCGGGGCGCACCGACGAGGCGCTCAAGTCCTACGAGTCGGCGCTCGCCAAGGCGCCGAACGATCCCGACCTCATGTTGCGCGTCGGCTGCGGCAACGTCGCGGCCGGGCGCGGCGTGGAAGGGGAGAAGCTCCTGCGCAAGGTGCTCGTGGCGCGCCCGAACTCCGCGGAGACGAATCATTGCCTCGGCCGCGCGCTGTTCCTCCAGGGCCGGCTCGCGGACGCGCAGCGCCTGCTCGATCGCGCCGTGGAGCTCGATCCGAACCGCGCCGAGTATCACCTCTACGTCGGCTGGGTCGCGAGCGACTCCGGCAACTTCGCCAAGGCCGAGACGGCGTTGAATACCGCGCTGAAGCTCGACCAGGCGCTCGCGGACGCCTACTGGCAGCGCGGCGTCTTGCGTTCGCGGCAAGGAGCCGTGCGTGACGCCATCGTCGATCTCGAACGAGCGCTCGCGCTACGTCCTTCTCGCTACGAGGCGCACGCGGCGCTCGCCGACGCGCTCTACGACTTCGGCAAGGAGCGTCAGGCGCTCGTCGAGTGGAAGCTCGCCATCGACGCGCAACCCGACAACGCCCAGTGGCGCTTCCGCTACGGCAGGCTGCTCGTCATCAACCAACAAGCGGAGGCGGGTCGCGAGCAGCTCGCGCGCGCGATCGCCGGCGCCGAGCAGCAGACGCCGCCGCCGCGCTGGCTCTGGGAAGCTCACCACATGATGGCCCGCGCCATCGGGAACTCGATTCAGGCAGCCCCGCATTGGGAAGCGTTTCTCCGCCTCGGGCCTCCCGACTCGCCGTACCGCGGCGAGGCGAAAGCCGCGCTCTCGAAGCTCGGCAAGCCCTGGCCCGGACCGTGAGCGCGCTCCCGCACCGCCAACGCGAAAATGCGTAAAGGCCGGCGACCTCTCTTCGAGGCGCCGGCCTTCGTCGCTAGCGGTTCGCTCGACGAGCTCAGCCCGCGGGAGCCACGACGGGCTGCGCGGTGAAATCGTAGACGAACGTCGCGTCGCCGTCGTTGTTGTCCGGCGGCGTGAGCATCAGGCCGTTGATCGAGTTCACGACGCAGTTCGTGAGCTTCTCGTCGGCGGTCGTGCCGGCGGGCACCGGGGCCACGTTGGTGATCTTGCCGGTGTCCTTCTCGACGAGGAAGTGCACCGTCACGCGGCCCGTGAGGTTCGCGTTGGACTTGAGCTCGTTGTCGTAACAAGCCTTGATGTCGGCGGCCCTGGTCTCGAGCAGCGCCTGGGTGTCGTCGCGGTACATCTCCGGGCTCCGCGCGGCGAACGAGCAGCCGAAGGTGCCGAGAGCGGTCAAGGCGAGGAGGCTCTTGATGAACTTGTTCATGGTTCTCCTATTTTCCTTGTCCAGAGATCAGGGGGTCTTCGGAGCTTCCGGCGCCTTCGGCGTCGGAGGCTTCGGGGCGGCCTTCTTCTCGTCCTTGTCGGCCTTCTTCTTCTCGTCCTTGTCGGCCTTCTTCTCGTCCTTGTCGGTCGGAGCGGCCTCTTCCTTCTTCGTCTCGGTGGTGCTCTTTTCCTCGAGCACGACTTCCTTGCCGGTCTTGGGGTCGATCTGGACCTTCTTCTTCGTGACGTCCTGCTCGACGATCACGAACTCGACGCGGCGGTTCTTCTCCTTGCCCTCTTCCGTCTTGTTGTCGGCGATCGGCTTGGTGATGCCGAAGCCCTTGGCGGTCAGGGTCTTCGCGTCGATGCCCTTGTCGACGAGGTACTTCATGACCGACTTCGCGCGCTCGTCCGACAGCTTCATGTTGTGCTTCGGATCGCCCTCGGCGCTCGCGTGACCTTCGATCGAGATCTTCTTGATGTGCGGGTTCTTCTTGATCACGTCCGCGATCTCGTCGAGCAAGCTGAACGAGGCCGCGAGGATGGTGGCCTTGTTGTACTCGAACTGGATCTTCTCTTTGATCTCGATCTTGTTGTCGCGCACTTCGACGCGCGGCGGGGGCTCAGGCTTCGGCGGGGGCGGCGGCTCCTCCTTCTTCGGAGGAGGCGGCGGGGGCGGCGGCGTGCCGACCACCGAGAACGCGTTCTGCCCCGCGAACACGCGGGTACCACTGCAACCCGCAACCAGCGCGGCGCTGCTCAAAACAAGTGCAAAGAGGCCTACTTTTGAGCCCGTGCGAAAGTCATGCATCGGTCTACTCCCCTGGTGCTTGGACCAGTTTCCCGGGGATACGCGCCGGGATGGCGTTCCTTTTCCCATTCGTCCAAGGCTTACGTCAACGATAGTCACTACTTGTCTGCCAAGACCAGGCGACTGTTCGGCCAATTGTCACGCGATTGTCGCGGCAGATAGGTAAGAATTCCGCACAGTTTGGCCACGCGACTCACGCGAGAATCCCGCTTGCTTCCGGGAGATTTCTTTGGCGGGAGCGGTACCAGGCGTGCGGGCTCCCTGGATTCTGGTTGCAGCGAGCGGGCTCGAGTCGGCTGGGGAGCCAGCGTGGCCCTCGGCCGGCGAGAAGGCCCCGGTTGCCCCCCGACGAGGGCGTGGCACGGGCCTGGCTCGGGCGTGGCCGAGCCCCCGCGCGCCATCACTCGCAGGAGTGACACGCCCCGGGGGCGGTTGACCGACCTCTCGCGAAGGCCCAGGTTGATCTCGGTTCTCACGACCAACGAGGGAGGGGACCGATGGCAACGGACGCGAGTCGATGGCCGGACCTCGCCATGCCGTCCGGCGAGAGCACGGCGAAGCTGATGCAACTCTGGTCACAGGTGGTCGGCAAGACGCGGCTGGCGTTGGCGCCGATGACCAATCATTGGTGGCAGGTGGTGCTCTACGTCAACGCGCGCGGTCTCACGACGTCGCCGATGCCGTACGGCGATCGAGACTTCGAGGTCGAGTTCGACCTTTTGGATCACAAGCTCGTCATCAGGGTGAGCGACGGCACGAGCCACGCGTTTCCGCTCGCGTCGGGCAGCGTCGCTCAGTTCTACGAACAGTTCTTCGCGGCCTTGAAGGCGCTCGGGATCGAGGTGCGCATCCACCCGCGAGCGGTCGAGATCCCCGAGGTCATTCGCCTCGATCGCGACGAGACCATGCGCGACTACGATCCGGTGTGGGCCACGCGCTTCTTCACGGCGTTGTCGTCGATCGACGACGTCTTCAAGCAGTTTCGCGCGGGGTTCGTGGGCAAGGCGAGCCCGGTGCACTTCTTTTGGGGCAGCTTCGATCTCGCGGTCACGCGCTTCTCCGGCCGCACGGCTCCGCTTCATCGAGGCGGCGTACCCAATTGCCCCGACTACGTGAGTCACGAGGCTTACTCGCATGAAGTGAGCAGCGCCGGCTTCTGGCCGGGGGGTGGTGGCGCGCCACCCGCGTTCTACTCGTACGCGTACCCCGAGCCCGAGGGCTTCGCCCAAGCCAAGGTGAAGCCGGCGGGAGCATTTTACGATGGCACACTCCGGGAATTTCTTTTGCCCTACGACGAGGTCAGGCTGAGCTCCACGCCAGCCGACACGCTGATGCGCTTTCTAGAGAGCACGTACGAGGCGGCGGCCGATCTCGGCGCGTGGGACAGGCGCGCGCTCGAGCGAAAGCGATCGAAACTCTCGACGAAGGAGGAAGGTTCTCATGCCCTCCGAATGTGAACACCTGAAGCGAGCCCGGCACGGTCGTTCCGCGGTGTTGCCGAGCGGCCCTGGTTGCGCCGAATGTCTGGCGTCCGGCGACGATTGGGTCCACCTCCGGCTTTGCCTCACGTGCGGTCACGTCGGCTGTTGCGACAACTCGAAGAACAAGCACGCCTCGCGACATTTCCACGCGACGGCGCACCCGGTGATCCGCTCCTACGAGCCGGGCGAAGAGTGGGGCTACTGCTACCCGGACGACGCCTACACCGAGTGGATCCCCGCCGAGCCCCAGGAGGTCGCGGCCAGTCACTTCTACGCCCCGTGACCCCGCCAGGGACCGGCTCACGACGCGACGTGGCATCCCCAAATGCCAAGCGGGCCATCGACTCATCGTCGATGGCCCACTCGGGTGCTTTGGCTCAGGCGCTAGGCGGAGCCGACGCTCCGGTCACTGCATGACGGCGCGGACGTTCGAGACGCAGAAGTCGAACGGAACCTCGGAAGTGGCGTTCGTCACGACCTGCCAGGCGATCTTGGTCAGCATCGACGTCGCCTCCGTGGCCGGGGTGCCGCCCGTGGTCCAGCACTCCGTGACGAGCTGGTCGAACGTGACGGTGTTCGGGCCGGTGAGGATCGGCGTCATCGAGGTGGTGCAGTACTCGACGGCCGAGTCCGCCGTGGCGCCCGGCTTCTCGACCTTGAAGCGGATCGAGGTGGGGACGGTGGTGCCGCTGATCTCGAACGAGAAGCCCTTGATGCCGGCGGCAGCCGCGTCGTACGGCGTGGGCGGGTCGCCCATCATCGTGTCCGGGTTGATCTCTTGGTGCAGGTTGAGGCCGATGGCCGCGCCCCAGAAGGTGCCGTAGCAGTCCACGGCAGGCGGCTCGGGGGTGCAGTTCATGTCGACCTTCGCCGCCGTGCCCTTGATGCAGACCTTGCCGGCGTCGATGGTCATCGGGCTCTCACAGACATCGCAGGTGCCGGTCATGGTCGCGAGCGTCGTCGTGTCCGCGTACGAGAACATCGCGCCCTGGATGCCGAGGGTGTTGCCCATCCCGTCGACCCAGCCGCCCGCGTCGGGCGTGAGGGGAACGCCTTCGGTCGAGACGCCCGTGCCGCCGGTGCCGCCGCCCGTGGTGCCCGCGACGTTGCCCGTGCCGCCGGACGCGCTGGTGCCCGCGACGTTGCCCGTGCCGCCGGACGCGCTGGTGCCGGCCGTGTTGCCGCTGCCACCCTGGGGCAACGGTGCCGGACCGCCGCCGCCCGTATTCGTGGTCTCCTGGCCCCCGTCGTCACAGCCAACCGCCATGGTCAGGGCAAGAGAAAGAATCGAAAGACCCAGAACGCCTCGAAGTGCCAAAGTCATGGGCGAAGAATTTAACCGAGCCTTGTCGGCCTTTCAAGGAACTTAATCAACACACAATCGCTTTCGGACGACCGGCGCCTGGTACCGGTTCCGTATTTGTTCGGGAATTCCGCTGTGGAAGCGGTTCCCGATCCCGCTCGATCCGTTCGCGAAACGGCTGTCAGCGCGTTTCATTACAGCGTGTGATACCGATGCACCCGCTGCAAAATGGCCCTTTTGGAAGGGGATCCGCGAGGTCAGGAGTCTTTTTCTCCTGACCTCGGATTCCACTCCTCGGAGGCCCGGAATCACTTCACGTCGACGTAGAAGTCTTCCGTGACGAGGTTCGTGACCGGGCCGTTCCAGACCTCGAAGCCGATGGCGACGGCCATGAACTCACTGCCGGGCAGGTTGTAGTTACGATTGATCGCGTCTTGATAGAGCGCCTTCGCGTCGAACTCGAGCTCGCCGAGATCCTGCCCTTCGGCCCGCACGTAGTTCACGATCGGCTTGCCGTTGACGTTGCCGGTCCAGATGGACCAGGTGCCCGGGAGCCCTGCCACGGTCGCGCCCGCGGTGGCGGCGGCGCCTGCCGGCTGCTGACCGGGCGGGTCTCGCAACCAGACCATGAGGTAGGACGCGAGCGTGCCGCCGTTGCCGAGCCAGATGTCCCACGCCGCGTTGTACTGGGTGCCGCTGCCGGCCTTCCAACGCCAGCCGGTCTTGAGCGAGGTGACGGAGCTGATGGCCGCGGGCAACCCACACTTCCCCGGCGACTGCTTCATCGAGTAGAGGCCGCAGAAGACGGTGGGATATCCGGCAGGGGAGTAGTTC
>JAEZYO010000312.1 GCA_023419055.1 Pseudomonadota bacterium
GAATGGTGGCGCGGGAACGGAGCTCGCCACCGCGTCGAGTGGCTGATCGACGCCCTGACCCATGATTCTCAGGACATCCGTCGCGCCGCGGGCGAGGAGCTGAAGATCGTGACTCGCGAGTACTTCGGCTACTACGACGACCTCCCGGCGCGGGAACGGGAGCGAGCCCAGACCCGATACCGGGAATGGTGGGAGACTCGCGGCAAAGCCCGTTTTCACTGAACAGAAGGCCGGGCGCCTCACCTCGAAACCGGCTTTCATCGGCAGGTTCGGCCTCGACACTCGCGCGGCCCTCGTGGGATAAACCCTGTCCTGACGATGCCCTGGCAGTACGAGCCCGCCGATCAGGAGGCCCTCCGCTCCGCCAACGTGGCGCTCTCGGGGCGCAAGCACCGAGAAGTCACGCGGCTTGCCTCCATCGAGCTTCGTTCGAGTGACCCGCGCACGAGCCCTTGGGAAGCCGCCGCCATCGTCAGCGTGGGCTTCTTGTCGGTGCTGGTGGTCGTCGGCTGCTGGTTCCTCTGAGCCGAGCAGCCTCGTCGATACTGGCCGTTACTTCTTGGCCTTTTCCTTGGGCGGCTCCTTGAGCTCGATCTCCCAAGTGACGGTCTTCTCGTCGCCCACGTAAGCCGGGACGATCACCGCGCCCATGGCGCGGAGCACGCAGCTGCCGACGGCGGTTTCGGCGTAGGGCGGAGCGATCTCCGACGACTTTACGTGGCCGTCGTTCTGGAACACCAGGGTCACGTTGGCCGTCCCCGCGGGCGCCTTCTCCGTGACGGAGCCGGGGCAGGTCTCTGCGGAGCGGGCGGCGCGCTTCAGCTCGAGGTCCGCCTGCTTCTCGTCCCACTGGCGCGCCTTCTCGTCGTCGGTCTCGCCGACCTCGCTGTCGTAGTCGTCCGAGCGCTGAGCACTCTGCTTCTCCTGCTCGGCGCCCAAACGCTCCTGTTCGGCGATGAGCTCGTCCGGCGACTTCACGCCTTGGCCTTCCGACGTGGGGCCACCACAAGCGACCGTGGCACACAACGAAACCCCGAGGAGCAACCGCTTCATGCGCGGCATCCTAGCCGAGCCCCGCTCGCACAGTCAAAGGGGGAGTCGCGCGTCCGGGGCGAGCTCTCGAAACCAGCACACCGCCAATTTACAGGGCTTTTGCGCCGTTTCGCTCCGGCGGTGCGCCCGCGTCAGAGGTCGGTGATCTGGTAGTCCTTGATCTTGTAGAGCAGCGCGCGGTGGCTGATTTCGAGCACCTCGGCCGCGCGGGTCCGGTTGCCCTTGGTCTTCTGCAAGGCGCGCCGGATCAGGATCTCCTCGATCACGCGCATCGTCTTCTTCACGCTGAGCTCGCCGCTCGAGAGCTGGAGCTGCACGGGGTCTCTCGCTTCGCGGATGCGCTCGGGCAGGTCGACCGCGACCAGCTGATCGCTTTCCGACAAGACCATGGCGCGCTCGATCGTATTCTCGAGCTCGCGCACGTTGCCGGGCCAGGCGTACTCGTAGAGCAGCCGGCGAGCCTCGGTGTCGATGCCGCGGATGGCGGTCCCCAGGCGCGCGTTGTTCCGCGCCAGGAAATGATCGATGAGGAGCGGCACGTCCTCCCGGCGCTCGCGGAGCGGCGGACAGTGGATCGGGAGGACGTTCAGCCGGTAAAACAGATCTTCGCGGAAGCGCCCGGCCTTGGTCTCGCCCAAGAGGTCGCGGTGCGTCGCCGCGATGATCCGGACATCGACCTGGATGTCTCGCGTCTCCCCGAGGCGCCGGATCTTCTCGTCCTCGAGCACGCGCAGGAGCTTCACCTGCAGCCCGAGCGGCAGCTCGCCGATCTCGTCGAGAAACAGCGTTCCACCGCTGGCCTCTTCGAACAGGCCGCGACGATCCTGGACGGCGTCCGTGAAGGCGCCCTTCTTGTGACCGAAGAGCTCGCTCTCGAGCAGGTTCTCGGGGATCGCGCCGCAGTTGATCGCGACGAAATTGCCGCCGCGCCGGTTGCTGCGGCGGTGGATGGCGCGCGCGATGAGCTCCTTCCCCACCCCGCTCTCGCCGGTCACGAGCACCGTGGTCTTGTAGTCCGCTATTTTCGCGATCGTCTTGAAGATGTCCTGCATCTTCTGGCTCTTCGCGAGGATGTCTTCGAACTTGTGCTCCTTCCGGATCTCGTCGCGGAGCACGCGGTTCTCGCGGCGCAAGAGCTCTCGCTCCTCGGCCTTGCGCAACGCGAGCACGACCTCGTCCGGCTTGAAGGGCTTCTGGACGTAGTCGTAGGCGCCCGCCTTCATGGCCTCGATCGCGAGATCCATGTTCCCGTACGCGCTCATCACGATCACGGTGGCGAGGTTGCCCTTGGCCTTCAGCGTGCTCAAAAGATCGAGCCCGCCCATCTTCGGCATGCGGACGTCCGTGAGGATGACGTCGGGGCCGAACGAGTCGACCATGGCGAGCGCCTCCTCCCCGCTCTCGGCCGTCTCGACCTCGTACCCATGCCGGCGCAGCAGGGTCTTCAAGACCAGCCGGAGGTTTTCCTCATCATCGACGACCAGAACGCGGCGCACTCTGCAAAAAATGCTAACTTGCGCCGTGGAAGGCTGCAACGACTTCATAGCACCGACCCGGTGGCCAGCGAGCTCCAGCCGGGCAAAGGTGCCCAATCAATTCGCCTATTTTCCGTCGCTAGGGCGACAAACGGTTGAGCCGGTGCGCTCGCCGCTAAGCGGCCGCGCGGGTGGGGCCCCGCGGAATTTCCTCCTTCGAGGATCGCGAAGCGCGTCACTTTCGCGGGGCGGGGCGGGCCGCCCCGATGAAAAGACACTAGAGAACACCGATCGGGCGCAAACCGATCGGTGCTCTAGTCTAGGGCTCCTACCGAGCGCGGAAGAATGGTAGTCCGCCGACCATGCTGTGCGGACTCGATCAGCTCTACATGGGGGCCTCGTCGGACTTGCGCCGGCGGCTCCGGACTTCCCGTCTCGCTGTCCTGACCCACGCCGCAGCCGTCGATCGAAGGGGGCGGCAGACGCTCGCGGTGCTGGAGGAGCTCGGCGCTTCCCCGCGCGTCATTTTCGCTCCGGAGCACGGCCTCGACGCGGACGCTCAAGCCGAAGAAGCGGTCGGCTCGCGCGAGAACGTGGACGCGACGGGAGCGCCGGCTTTCGTCAGCCTGTACGGAAAGACACGCGAGGACCTGGTTCCGCGCCCCGAGCAGCTCGCGGACCTCGAGCTTTTGGTGATCGACCTCTGCGACGTGGGCGCGCGCTACTACACGTACGTCTGGACGGCCCTGCTCGCGGCGCGCGCTGCCGCGGAGCGTGGCATCCACACGGTGGTGCTCGATCGACCGAACCCGATCTCCGGCGATCCCTCCACGCTCGAGGGCGCTCCGCAGGAGCCGGGCTTCCTGTCGTTCGTCGGCCTCGAGCCGCTCCCGATCCGCCACGCGCTGACGATCGGGGAGATTTTGGCACTGTTTTTCGAACGCGACGGCAAGCCGATCGGAAGCAGCGGGGCGTTGAGCGTCGTTCCGGTGCGCGGCTGGGAGCGCCACCGCAGCGCCGAGGCGTGGGGGCGCCCGTTCATCATGCCTTCCCCGAACATGCCGACGCTCGAGACCGCGCTGGTCTACCCCGGCGGTTGCCTGATCGAGGGCACGAACCTCTCCGAGGGCCGCGGCACGACCGCGCCGTTCCAGCTGGTCGGTGCGCCGTTCCTCGACGGCGCCGCGCTCGCGAAGAGCCTCGGAGAATCCGGCGTCCCCGGCGTGCTGGTTCGTCCGGTGACGTTCCGTCCGAGCTTCGAAAAGTTCGCCGGCGAGCGTTGCAATGGCGTGATGCTGCACATCACCAACGAGAAGCTCTTCCGGCCCGTCGAGACCTACCTGACGCTGCTCTGCCTGGCTCGCCAGCAGGCACCCGAGCAGTTCCAGTTTCGGGCCACGCCGTACGAGTTCGAGAGCGAAACCCCGGCCTTCGACCTTCTGACGGGTTCGTCCAAGGCGCGGCTCGCCATGCTCGAAGGCGCTCGCCCGGAGGACGTGATCGCGAGCGTCATCCCTGTCGATAGCGCGTGGCAAGAGACGGTGCGCGAAGCGGAAGCGCGGCTCGAACGCGCGCTGTGAGCGCTACGCGCCGAGCTCGTCGAGCGTCTTCGGGATCGCGCGCGTCAGGACTTCGCAGCCCGTTTCGGTGACGAGCACGTCGTCCTCGATGCGGATGCCGCGCACGTCCGCGTAGCGGGCGAGCACGGCGCGGTCGAGCGCGGGCTCGAGCTCTCCCACCTCCTCGGCGCGCTCCAAGATGTGCGGGATTCGATAGAAGCCGGGCTCGATGGTCACCACCATGCCGGGCAAGAGGTCACGGTCGAGCCGAAGGTAGCGGTCACCGGGCGACGCGCTCCGTTCACGCCCCGGCGCGTAGCCCGCGAGATCGCCGAGATCTTCCATGTCGTGAACGTCGAGCCCGAGCAGGTGACCGATGCCGTGAGGAAAGAAGAGCGCCGCGGCGCCGCGACGGTAGAGGTCCTCTTCGTCGCCCTTCAAGATGCCGAGGCTGACGAGACCGTCGACCAGCTTTCGCCCGGCGACGCGGTGCACGTCGAGGTAACGCGCGCCCGGGCGAACCGCCGAGATGGCGGCGAGCTGCGCGTCGAGCACGACCTGATAGAGCTCGCGCTGGGTCGTCGAGAAGCGACCGCTCGCTGGCCAGACGCGCGTCACGTCGCCGGCCCAACCTTCGGGGCTCTCGGCGCCCACGTCCGCGAGCAACAGATCGCCCTCTCCGATCACGTGGTCGTAGCGGTTGTTGTGCAGCACCTCACCCGCCACCGTGACGATGGGCTGATACGCGGGCACGCAGCCGACCGAGAGCATCGCGCCCTCCATGGCGCCGCGCACGCTCGCTTCTTTCCGCCCTGGACGCGTCGCCGCGCGACCGGCCTCGTGGGCGAGTCGGGTCGCCTCCGCCGCGAAGCGCAGCTGCTCGATCGCGGCGTCGTCGTGACGGAGCCGGAGCTCGACCACGAGCTCGGCGAGCGCTCGATCGGGCTCCTCGAGATCGGGGCCGAGCTCGGGCTCGAGATCGCGGCCGACGAGCTCGCTCTGCCAGAACACGGTCTCCAAGTCTTGAGCGGGGAGCGTCGCCGTGGCTCCGTCGACCTCGAGCGCCTCGAGGGGCAGTACTTCGATCCCGAGCTCCGCCTCGAGCTCCTGCAACGTCGGCTGCGGTCCCGTCCACATGGCCTCTTCGGGATCCGGCGGTGCCGCGAACAAGATCGCTCGATCGGGCCGAACCACGAGCGCGGCGCCTTCGATCGCCCGGCCGACGAAGTACAAGAAATGGCTCTCGGCGCGGAACGGGTAAGGGTTGTGAACGAAGTTCCGGGGGCGCGCGCGACCAGCCGGGAAGAGAGCCGAAGAAGCTAGTCGTTCCGATAGCTTACGGCGGCGTGCCGCAAAGACGTGAGGAGGCGTCGAAGGAGGTCGTGCGTCAGTCACTAGCCCGCCCTCGAGGGTAGCAGATAAAGTCGAGCGCTCGCCGGTTGAAACCCAATCGCTGGCTCGGCGTAGGACGACGCGGAGCATTCGCCGAATGCTTCATGAACGTCCCTTCGATCCGAACAACCGGGCGGGACGTACTTGAAACGATGCGGTGAGATCCACGGCCGATAGCGGCCGATGAACTTTCACCCACATCACTGAACGAAGAGGAGAGAGATGGCTTTCAATCTAGCGAAGACGGTAGCTTCTGGTCTCATGGTGGGTGCGCTCGCCGCGTGCGGCGGCAGCCAGCCCGCGCCGGAAGCGCCTGCGGCAGAGGCCCCTGCGGCGGAGGCCCCCGCGGCCCCGGAGGCGCCTGCTGCGGACGCCCCGGCAGCCGAGACCGAGCCCACCGCGGCGGCCGGCGAAGCCAAAGCCTGCTGCAAGGGCATGAACGAGTGCAAGGGCAAGGGCGGCTGCAAGACCGACACCAACGCGTGCGCCGGCAAGAACGAGTGCAAGGGTAAGGGCGGCTGCAACATGCACTGTCCGAAGTGATTCGAGCGAGCCCGCGCAGAGCACGACTCGTCGCCCTCGGCGCGGGCTCTCCCCTTATTTTCGCATGAATCAAGAAGACGCTCGCCTCGGCTTACCCGATCTGGGCATCGGCGTCGGCCTCCGGGTCCCGCACTATCGGCACATCCTCGCAGAGCGCCCGGCGGTCGACTTCTTCGAGGTGATCAGCGAAAACTTCATGGGCCACGGCGGGCGCCCTCGCTACCACCTCGAGCGCGTGCTCGAGACCTATCGCGTGGTCCAACACGGGGTCTCGCTCGGAATCGGGAGCCCGGAGGGGCCGAGCCGCGAGTACCTGGAAGCGCTGAAGAGGTGCTGTCGAAAGACGTCGACGCCCTGGGTCAGCGACCACTTCTGCTGGAGCGGCGCGGGCGGCGCGCACCTCCACGATCTCCTTCCCCTGCCCTACACGCGTGAAGCGGTCGAGCGCCTCGTCGAGCGCGCGCGCATGGTGCAAGACTTTCTCGAGGTCCCCTTCGCGCTCGAAAACACCTCGAGCTACCTCACCTACCGATCGAGCACGCTCTCGGAGTGGGAGTTCATCGCGGAGATCGCGGAGCGCGCGAACATCGGTCTGCTGTTCGACGTGAACAACGTGTTCGTGTCCGCGTACAATCACGGGTTCGATCCCGTCGAGTTCGTGAAGAGCATTCCCCATCGGCGCGTGCTGCAGATCCACCTCGCCGGTCACACGAACCTCGGGAAATACATCGTCGACACGCACCGCGGCGCGGTCAGCGACCCGGTGTGGACCCTCTACGAGCTCACGATCGCGCACACGGGCCCGGTCTCGACCCTGATCGAATGGGACGACGAGATCCCCGAGTTTTCTCGCCTGGCCGCTGAAGCCGAGCGCGCGCGGAGGGTTCGCGCCAGCGCGCTCGAGACGCGCGCGAGCGATCCGGACTTCGCGGTCCGGCTCGAAGAGGTGCGCCGACTCGCTCGAGCTCCGGAGGGCTCGGCTCTGGCTCCTACCCCCGGTTGGCTCCAGGGCGGCCCGCGCGAGACGGAGCTGTCCGCGCCATGAGCCTCGACGAGCTGCAGCAGGTCGCGGCCAGGCTCGTCCGAAGTCGGCGTGCGCTCCCCGCTCGCCCCGACGCAACGGCGTTCGCCGGCGCGCAGATCTCGGGGAACGCGCGGCTCTCGCCGGTGGAGCAACTCGAGATCTATCGGGAGCAGTTCTGGCTCCGGCACACGCAGGCCCTGCTCGAGGACTTTCCCGGAGTCGCCGGCATCATCGGGCAGGGTGATTGGGAACGCCTGTGCGAGGAGTACCTCGAGCGAACGCCGCCCGCGAGCTACGACCTCGCCGAGCTCGGCCGCGAGTTCCCGGAGCAGGTCGCGCGGAGCGAGTGGCTCGAGCACCGCGAGCTCGTGACGGACATGGCCCGCCTCGAGTGGGCGTACGTCGTGGCGTTCGGCGCCGAAGACGTCCAAAGTCTCGACCCGGCGGCGATCGCGGCAGTACCGGACGACGCTTGGGAGAGCGCGAAGCTCGTGCTCTCGCCCTCGCTCGGCCTGCTTCGCGTCTCTTATCCCGTCGTCGCGCTGCGCCGGAGGCTCGTTACGCCGGAGGACGGTCCCGTTGCGATCCCCGAGCCCGAAGCGGCCCGCCTCGCCGTGTTCCGCCGCGAGCTCTCGACGCGCGTCGAGCCGCTCGGCGAGGCGGCTTTCGCGCTGCTCGAGTCGTTGAGCCTGGGAAACGCGCTGATGCCGGCGGTTCAAGCCGCGTCGGAACGAGCTCGGGTTTCGCTGGACGAGATCGGCGCGGAGCTCGGTGGCTGGTTCAGCGCCTGGAGCCGCGAGGGGATCGTGACCGGAATCGTCACGCGCGCCGTTTGAGACTGCTCCAC
>JAEZYO010000874.1 GCA_023419055.1 Pseudomonadota bacterium
CTGCTCGGTCCCTCACCGCCCACGTTCGAATCGGTCCCGCCCGAAGCGCCGGTTCCTGCGCCGGGATCGGAGCCGTCATCGGAGGAACAGGCTGCCCCGAGCGCCGCGCTCAACGCCACCGCGAGAGCGACGATGGTGCCGCGCCCCAAGCGTGGATTGGAAGACCCCAAGACTCGCTGAAACATGCCCGTGAGTGGAGTCTGCGCTTGCGCAATTATGATCTCACCCTGGGGATCTCCCCCCAAAGAGGTAAGCCGAGTGGGCTCGGCGCCTACACCCGCCGAGGTGGGTGCCCGACGAGGTACGTGAGTGATCCCGGCAACTTCGGGACCTTGAGCCGTCCCACTTCCCACTCGTAGTCGTTCGCGGGCAATGATTCGATGAGGCCCTTCAACTCCGCTTCATCGTAGGCCCGGAGACAAGACACGAAGCCGTCCCACCACGTACAGAGCGGCACGATCGGGATCGCGTACGTGAAGAGGAGACGGCTCAAGCGGCGCGGTCGTATGAACGGCGTGACGAGCAACAGCGCCGCCCATCCGAAGGAGATCTGGAGCATCGCGAACAGAGAGCGATTCACGAACTCGACCAGCGCGATCCCCTGCTCCTTCTCTACCGCGTCGAGGAGGCACCGCCGAGCGGCGACTGGCGGCAAGTGGTGGAACGCGTTGCACATGAGCCGAAAGCCCTGGAGCTCCGAGGGCACGCGCGTCGCGTCGACGGAGCTTTCCACGAAGTCGACCTGACCGCGCCCCTCACGACGCGCGAGCTCGAGCTTGGGGAGGTTCGGGTAGAGATCGGTCAAAGTGACTTTCACCGGCGCGCCGCGCTTGCGATTCAGGAGGCGAGCCACGGTGAGCGCGGGCCCGCCCCCGCCCGAGCCGAGATCGACCAACCGATCGTCGCCGGTGACCTGCATCGCGCGCTCGAGCCGGTCGGCGAACGGCCCGAGAGGCTTGTCCGCGATGGCCCCCATGAAGCTCAAGAAGTCGGTCATCGCCTCGCGGATCGCCGGCGGAAACCAGGTCAAGTCCTCGAACTCGAAGAGGTGCAGGCGCCGCATGGGAGCACTCGTGATCGACCGTTCTACCGGGGCTTAGCGGCCCTCGCCTTTCGCGGAAAGCACAATCTGCTAGACCCCGCGGGTGACCACGCCGGCCCACGTCGCACAGCCTCGCTCGGAAGAGCTCTCGGTGTACGTGCATTTCCCGTGGTGCCTGCAGAAGTGTCCGTATTGTGACTTCCTCAGCGTGCCGGCCCAGCGCCCCGAAATCCCGCAGGAGCGCTACACGGAGGCCGTGCTCCGCGAGCTCGATCGCCGCGCGCTCGAGCTCCCCGAGCAAGCGAGGCTCACGAGCGTCTTCTTCGGCGGGGGGACGCCCTCGCTCTGGGAGCCGCGCGAGCTCGGGCGGGTGCTCGCCGCGATCTCGAGGCGCTTCCGACCCGCGGGAGGTGACGTCGAGATTACGGTCGAGTGCAACCCGTCGAGCCTCGACGAGGACCGCGCGCGCGCCCTGCTCGACGTGGGCGTCAATCGGCTCAGCATCGGGGTGCAGTCGCTCGATCGAAAGCGGCTCGAATTCTTGGGGCGGTTACACGACGTGAAGGGCGGTCTCGCGGCGGTCGCGGCGGCGGTGCGCGCCGGGGTCCCGCGCGTCTCGGCGGATCTGATCTTCGGCGTTGCCGGGCAGTCCCCGCTCGAGGCGCGCGAAGAGGTGCGAACGGTCGCCGAGCTCGGCGTGACCCACTTGAGCGCGTATGCCCTCACCATCGAGCAGGGCACCCGCTTCGGAGAGCTCGCTCGACGCGGGAGGCTGCCCCTCCTCGACGACGCGCTCGTCGCGGACTCCTTCTCCGGCGTGGAGGCAGAGCTCGCGGCGCTCGGCTTCGAACACTACGAGATCAGCAACTACGCGAAGCCCGGAGCCGAGGCCAGGCACAACCTCGGCTACTGGCGCGGCCGCGACTACCTCGGTCTCGGCACCGGCGCGTTCGGCACCTGGCGCACCGCTCGCGGGCGTGAGCGCTATCGAAACACGCCCGCTCACGAGCGCTACATGAAGGGCTGGCTGTCCGAGGAGCTCGTCGATCTCGGCTCGACCGGCGAGCTCGTCTCGGAGCTCGAGCCCATCCCGCCCGAGGTCGCGCTCCGCGAACGGCTCTTGCTCGGTCTGCGGCTCGCCGAGGGCGTGGAGCTCGACGAGCTCGAGCGCGATACGGGCGCGGTGGCGCGCACCCCGGAGCGCCTGCGGGTGCTGGACCGCCTGCTCGCGCGCGGCAAGCTCGCCCGCGACGGGGAGCGCCTCTACATCCCCCGCGATCGCTGGCTCTTCGCCGACGCGATCATCGCTGAAATCATGTGAGTTTCCGGCGGCGCGTCATCTCGGGACCGGGATGCAGCAGCCGGTCACGCAGTAGCTGTCAGCCGGACAAGCGGTGGTGACGTCGGCGCCGCACGGCGGGACCTCGCCGCCGCAGCGCTCGTCGCTGCCGCAACCCGCGCCGCTCTGCACCTCGCCCACGCAGACGTCGCAAGCGTCGCAGCGCTCGAAGCACGAGGGCACCGGCGTGCACGCCTTGCAGGCGATGGGGTCGTCGAGCGTGTCCTCGGTGCAGGAGGGCACGCCGTCGATCGTCGAGCCGACGAAGACGAAGCGCCCGCTGCGCGCCGGAAGCTCGCAGCAACCGAAGCAGTCGCAGCCGTTCGGGACGAGCGGCTTACAGTACGCGAGACAAGCCTCGGATTGCTCCGCGCGGACGTCGCTGCAGCTCTCGGAGGTGCCGGCGATGTTGGTGTCTTCGTCGTAGGCGCAGCTCGCGTCACCGCTCGGCGGGTAGTCGGGCGCGACGGACAGCGTGTCGCAGGCGTGATTGTAGAAGCAGTCGTCATTGCCCGAGCCCGAATCTCGATCGAAGTAGCAGTCCTGGCGGCACGGCGTGTTGATCTGGCCCGGCAGCCCTCCCGAGAACGAATCTTCCGTGTCGTCGCAGGCTCCCAGGCACTCGGTATCGAGCGCGTCCACGCTTCCGTCGCCGTCGTTGTCTTCACAGTCCCCGCAGTCGTAGACCTTTCCGAGGCAAGCGACCGGTACGCAATCGTTGGCGCCGCCGGCGCCCAGGGCAGCGCCGCCGCCTTCACCGCTCACCCCCACGACCCCGCCAGTCCCGGTCACAGCGCCCGTGGACGATGCGCCTGCAGCCGAGGACTCGAACGCGCCGATCTCGACGTCTTCGAGACAACTGGCGGTCGCGAGTAGCGAGACGACGAGCGGCACCAGAGAAGCGAGCAGGCCCTTCGTCGGCGAGCGCATGAGAGCTTCGCTAACGCTGGTTCGTCGCGGAGTCGAGCCCGTGTTGGTGAGCGGAACCGGGATACGTCTTCTTGAACTGATCGGCTCGGCTCTCCGCCTCGGAGCTCTTTCCGAGGCGCTTCAGCGCGTCGATCGCGATGACTTCCCGCTCCTGCGTGAGGATGCCCTTCGGGAAGCGGCGCGCGTGCTCGCGGGTGAGCGCGAGCGCACGCTTCGGGTCGGACGAAATCGCCTCTCGAGCTCGCTCGAGCAGCGCTGCCTCCGCGGCGGCGTCGTTCGACGTTGCCTTGGTGCTCGCGGGCGACTGCGCCGCGCGCGGCTCGGCGCGCGTGGGCGCGACGCTGTTCGTGGACGGAACCTCGGGCGCTTCGGTCGGCGCCGTGGCCTGCACCGTGGTCGGCCGAGGAGCGACCGCCTGATCGGGAGTCACGGCGGGGGTCGGCTTCTGCGGCGCGGGCGGCGCCACGGGCGAGGGCCGCGAGAGGAAGTACGCGGCGACACCGGCTGCGCCGAGCGCGGCCAGGAACGCGAGCACCTTGCCTGCGCCAGCGCCGGACGGGGTCGTGACGGCTGGCGGCGGAGGGGCCGCCGGAGGCACGGGTGACGTGCCCGAAATGGGTCCGGGAAGCGGCTCGAGTCGAGCCCACAGGCCCTCGAGTCTGGTCGCGCTCGGAACGTCCTCGCGCGCGCTGCGGAACAGCTGCCGAAGCTCGGGAGAGCCCTCACCCAGTTCGGACAGACGCGGGGGATCTTGTTCCGAGCTCATGACTCCTCCGCGCGAATCAGGCGCGTCCCCGACTCGAGCTCGGCGAACGCTTCACTCACGACCTTGCGCGCCGCGTGGAGCCGCGAGTACGCGGTCTGAAGCGGGCAGCCGATGACTTCAGCGACCTCTTTCATGCTGAGGCCCTCGATTTCGTAGAGCACGAGCACGGCGCGCTTGTCGTCGTCCAGAAGGTCGAGCAGGTGGAGCAGCGTCCCCCGCGCTTCTGCGCGCAAATCGGGCTGTTGCGCCGAAGAGCTCGCCGAGTCGTCACGCGGCTCGGCCACGGCCCGCTCGCGGCGAACGTAGGCGCGGCGACGATAGTCCGACGCGACACGCAAGCAGATCCCGTAAAGCCAGGTGCGGAGCGTCGAGCGGCCCTCGAACTCCGAGAGCTTGCGGTGCACCGTGATGAAGACTTCCTGACAGACGTCCTCGATGTCCGCCTCGGCCACTCCGAGGTGGCGCAGACTTCGCCAGACATATCCTGCGTGCTCATCGAAAATCCGTCGCAGGCTGGGGCCGTCGGATCCGTTCTTCGAAATGCCGGAATCGTCCGCGACCGTACCTGCTCCGTTGATACGTGGAGCCTGGACCGCCGAATTATCAGGGCAGTCGGGCCGCGAGTCCCAACTGGCCGATGGCGATGAACGATCCCGTGCGGAAGAACTCATGAACCTGCTGATCTGGCCCCGAAAAGATGTACCGATCCCGCACTAGAGGCAGGGCGCCCGTCAAGCCCGCTTTGAACCTCAGCGGAAAAAACAGCGGAACGTCCAAGGTAACACGTCCGAACGTGCTCGTCTCGAGACGCGTGGGCTCCTGGTTCACGTCGAAACCCGATGCAATTGCGGTCGTGTAGCCGACTTCCTGACCCAAACAGAGCCCGACCTCGACCGTGCTCGAACTTACCCAGGGGCAGGCAAAGAACCCCACGGTGCCGTGGCTCACCTCGGCGCTCACGTCGAACTCCTCGTCCGGGATGTCCCGGGGCCCGTAGACGGTCGCCTCGATGCCGAACCAGATGAAACCGGGCGGTCTCACCTCGAGGGCCGCGCGCCCTCCGAAGAGCGGCCGCGGCACGTACCCGAAGAGCGCCGCAAAGGAGGCGCTCGGCATCACTCTCCAAGGTTCTGCTCGTGCCGGCGCAGGCTCGGGCGGCGCCTCTTCTTGCGTGCTGGGAGGAGGTGTCTCGGGCGTGGAAGACGAGGAGGGCGGCGGAAGCGCCTCCGATTGGGCTGCCCGAGTCGCTGCCGGAGAATCCACGAGCAGCGCTGTCACGAGCGCGAGCGAAGAGTCGAGGTCGCGGCAAGAGTCGGACTCGCTCGCGAGCTCTCGCGCTCCGAACAGCTCACCGCGCGCATTCAACAGCTCGAGGTGCGCGCTGAAGCCGCGAGGCGCTTTCCGTTCGAGCGCCACGCGCACGAGCAGGCGAGCGTCCCCCTGGAAGACGCGACGCCCGAGCCTCCCTTCGACTTGAGCGCCCAGCTCGGCGGCGTTCACGCAGCCGCTCTCCGCGGCGCTCGTGACTTCGAGCCGAGCGGCGGGCGCCTCTTCTGCGTGTGCGGCGTGCGCAGAGAGCCAGCCCGAGAGGGCGAGCGCGAGTGTCCGAAACGATCGGAGCATCAGCCGCAGAGACCGTCGAGGACCTCGAACGCTTCACGGTCGTCACCGGCGACGCAGGGCCGCAGATCGACCCCGGAACCGTTCTCACGCAGACACTTGGGGACACCGCCGAAAGGCACGTTGCCCGGGCTCATCCAGAAGCCGCCGCCGGGTAAAGGGAGGAAATAGAAGCGCTGATTGTCGAGTTGGTGGGGCCTGAAGAGGACCGCCGGTGTTCCGTCCGCCGTACCGGCGTACTGCATGTCGAGGTTCATTTCGATGGGGACGTTCTGCACTTGGTACGATGGAGAACCCGGGCCCCCTCCAGGAGGCTCCGAGCCGGTGGCGGTGAGCATCCAGAGCCGAGACGGCCCGGAGCATTCGACGAGCAGAACTTCGTAAGCGGGTTCACCACCCACCTCGATCGCGGCGCCCTGCCCGAGACAGAGGCCCGTCGCGACGTTTCGAATCCGCACGTAGCCGTCGACGACCTCGCTCAAACCGTGCTCGCAGTCCAACTGACCATTCCCTCCCCCGAGACCATCGCCGCCGTCCCCGGCGTCCGGCATCCCGGCATCGAAGCCACCGCTCCCTCCGCCGCCCGACCCGCCTTCGACCCCGGCACCCCCGGAGCCTCCGCCGCCACCGGTGCTCACGCTGGCCTCCGGCAGGATCAGCTCGATACCCGTCTGGCTACAGCCGAGGGCACAGCAGGCGATGACCGCGGCTTTGGGGAGCGCCCTCATCCGACCCGAGGATAGCTTGAAATGGCTCGACTCTACCGAACCCACACACATTGTCTCCGGGTCGAAATATTCCATGAAGCCCTCCGGAGGTCGATTCGTAAAGAAATCTGACCCTGGCATCCCTGTATGATCGTCAGCTTCCTCGATTGCGGCCGCTCGGTGCGGTCGCTTCCCCGCCGTGAAAACAGGTCGATTGCGCTTGGTGCCGCCGGTCGCACCGTCACCCCCCTCCGAAAGGACCACGCGTCCGGAAGAGCGTGATTTGTTCGCCGCCATCCGGTCCGGCTCCTCGGACTGGCAGCGGCGAGCCTTCGACGAGTTCCACGGTCTGGTCTTCGGCCTGCTGTCCCGGTCGCTCGGACCGCAAGCAGAGATCGAGGACCTGGTCAGCGATGTCTTCGTCAGCTTCTTCGAGTCGGCGAAGAACATTCGCTCGGCGGACGGGCTTCGAAGCTACGTCGTCACCATCACGCTCAATACCGTTCGCCGCGAAGTCAGGCAGCGCAAGCGTCGCGCCCTCTTCTACAAGCTCTCCGGGACGACCGACGAAATCGAACGTCGCCCCGGCTATGACGATCCCAAAGCCAAGGC